>JAHLWH010000197.1 GCA_019058015.1 Promethearchaeota archaeon
CACTTTAAGGATCTCCAAGTTCGGATCAAGAATTAGGGCTTCTAATTCTTCTCTATTGAAAAAATCTAAGTATCGCGTTTTAACTAAATAGGAAATTACTGAAGGATGACCACTTCCTATTCGTTTAGCGATTTCTTCTTTAAAAACTTTTTTTGCAATATGATCCCCTTCTTGAACTAATTTTTTTAGTAAAGGAAAAGCCATATTTCTATGTAATAAACGTGAATCATAATTATTTTCAGCCCAAGCTTGTAGATTGGAACAATGACCCCAAAATTCGGTTTCAGCCGGAATTTTAACTTTTATTTGATCAAATACTTCAAATGGATTATTCAATTTCTCTGCTGCTTCATCGATGGATTTAATCTCATCAAATGATTGGATCTCGTGAATTGGAATATTAAACAAAAGATATTTACATTGATTAAATTTTACTCCTTTGACATAAATGATAGACCTATTATTTTCCAATTTAAGAGTGATATATTCATTAATCTTGAACTCTAACGTTATTTTTACTTTTCACCCTTCTTTTTTTAGAAGTTTATTCAATAAATTTTTGAAATATTTTTTTAGATCTATAGTAGTCATTTAATATATATGTTTCATTATCATGGAAGTCCAGTATTCTCTCAGGAAGTTGTCTCATTTTATGGAAGTTGATTAGATATATTTCCCACTTCCTTATTAGGTTAAAATTAATAAATATTGATTAAATCCGATGTTTTTTAATATAATACTATTAAAATTCTGTTTAAGATGAAAATATTAAAATAACATCTTATACAAATAAGCTATTATTTGAATTAATATAGCCAGTTCCAAGGCTAGAATTTAATAAAAATTTGCAATTTTTTTAATAAATTTCTCAAAATAGAGAAAAACAAATAATGAAACGCGACCAAGAACTCATTGAACGACTTCAAAGGCATAACATTAAGGGAGTTATATTTGATTTTGATGGAGTGCTCCTTGACGTTAGAGAACCTCTAAATGAAGCAGTTGATAAGGTTTTCAATAAGCGCTCTATTAATGTAAACATGGATGTTGCATTACAACAAATCGGTGCAGTTTTAGAATCAGTTCAAGGATATCCAATGTCCCAAATAATACTCCAATCTTACCAAATGTTCAAATACGTTACCGTGCTTGAAAATTACCGGTTATTTAAAAAATTAAGGATTGCAATAGAAATTTTTGCTAAATATCAAGAATATTCAAAAGAAGCAAAATTCCATTTAGGCTCAAAATTACTATTAGAAACTCTCTCAAAACATTGTGATTTATTCATTATTTCACATAATATTACAGAAAGTATCTTACGCCATTTAAAGCGGGAAGAACTTGAAGGTTTCTTTTTAGATATTTACGGTCAAGATAAGCTCCCAGCACTAAAACCAGACCCTGCAAGTGTTGAACCTCCCCTGAATCATTACAAGTCCTACAACAAAGAGGATTTTATTATTATTGGAGATATGCCTTCAGATATTGAAGCAGGTAAAAAAGCAGGTTTCTGGACAATAGGAGTATCGAGTGGTCTTTGTACAAGGGAACTTTTAGCTGATTACGAGCCAGATTTACTATTAGAATCAATAGCTGATATCCTTTCTTTACTTGGAGTCGATAATGGTCGCATTACTAAATCTCAAGCTCATAAAAAGTTAAAAACAGAATCATTATGAGGTAATAAAAAATGGAAATGGAAGAAATCGATCTCGAAAGTTTGTCTATACAAACAACTAAAACAGAAGAATTTAAAGAGGAGAAGAAACATGTTTCCGGTGCTTCAAAACAATTTCAAGAAATACTGAATTTTATCTTAAAATACAATCCGATTGATCCTCTAAACAGACTTGTTAGGAAATTTTTCGGCACATTTGACCTACTAGATAAAACGGATAGACTGTTTTATTGGGGCGCATTTCCAATAATTCGGAATATTGCTCGAATATATTGGGATCTGCGAGTTGAAGGTGAAATGTTTCCAGATTATGGAGGTGGAATAGTTGCATCAAACCATGTTTCACATTTGGATCCTTTCTTTGTTAGTTCATCCATCCAAAGACGAACTCGTTGGATGAGTAAAATTGAGAATTTTGAAACACCATTAGTTACCACACTCTTTACAAATCTTGGGGCTTTCCCATTACATCGTGGGGAAAAAGATATAAAAGCTTATAACACAGCAAAAAAAATTATTCTAGATGGGGAATATTTAGGTATGTTTCCAGAAGGAACTCGTTCATATGATGGTATTCTCAAAGAAGAATTTCATACAGGTACAGTTCGATTAGCGGTAGAAACAGGTTGTCCAATTGTTCCAGCTTGTGTATTAGGGACTTCTGGTGCTTTGGCTAAGGGTAAATTATTAATGAAACCTACACGAGTGCTTGTTCGCATTGGAAAACCAATTTATTACACTGATTATTATGGAAAAGAACTCAGCTATCCAGATGCTAGGAAATTATCGGATGAACTTAGAGAAAAAATCAAAAATTTAATTGAAATGGGGTATAGCAAGGGATCAAAGAAAGATCCTGAGCTCTCGCTTTCTATAGATTCTCCATCAGATATGGAAAGATTACAAAAATATGATGCATTAAATAGTCTGTTAAAACCCAAATCTACTGGTAAAAAAATTCTAAAATTAATCGATGATACATGGTATGGATTTTTGAGAGCTTTAGAAGTGTTTGATTTACGAACACACTTTCAAGAAGCAATACAAATGTTTTCTGGAAATCTCGTGCATCAGTTGTGCAATACTTTAATTCCATATAAAACCATCGACTTCGACAAGTATATTCCAAAAGAAGGAGGCGCCGTGATCGCTCCAAGCCATAATTCTGAATGGGATGTGATCATTATTGCTTCAGCGATTACAATAAAACCAAAACGAATATTATATCAAATGTCTAAACAATCACTCTTTAGAGTTCCGATTGTAAATGCATGGGTTAGGAATCATCATGCTTTCCCTCTCAAACGAGGTGAGCATGATGTAGAGTGTTTTCTTCATGCTAGAGAACTGTTAGAAGCGGAACATCTTGTATGCACATATCCGGAGGGAACCACAAATCCTGGTAATGGCCAACTTTTAGAAGGTCATACAGGATGTGTTCGATTAGCAATAGACGCAAAAGTTCCAATCATTCCAGTTGGAATTACTGGTACTGAGAATATATACCCTAAACACGCAAAGATGCTCAATTTCGGAAAAGCGTGTGTATTGAAAGCAGGAGAACCATTTATGGAACACGCAAAATACTGGGATGCACAAGAAATGCCATCATTTGAAGTGTTAAAAGATTTAACAAGTAAATTGATGGCTCGAATTAAGGATTTACAAGTTTACAACTCACCAGGTCTGTAATTGTTTCGAGGTTTTCAGCCAGAATGCAGTCGAAGAAAACGACAAACCAACGAGAACTAAAACATTTAAAAGATGCATTGAAATCTTATCGATATGACAAGAAATCGAAAATTAAAGTGGGCATTCCCCGAGCTCTTCATTTTTATAGGTTTTTTCCTTTTTGGAAAAAATTATTGGAAGAGTTAGGTTGCGAACTCATACTTAGCCCTCACACTAACAAGCAAATAGTGGAAGAAGGGGCATTTCAAGGATTTGGGGAACTTTGCTTGCCTGTAAAAGTATATTATGGGCATATGTTATATTTAATTAGAGAGCCTCCCGAATTGGATTATGTTTTTGTCCCACGATACGTATCCGAGCGAGTAGAGGGATATTTCTGTCCTAAGTTTTTATCACTCCCTGATGTTATAAGAACCTTGCCAAATATCCCCAAAATTTTAACCTTTACTATTAATGTAAAAGAAAATCCAATCTCAAATTCTATCATTTCACTTGCAAAAATACTTGGAAAAGGACAACGTGAAGCTTTACAGGCATATGAAAAAGCTAAAAAATATCATAAACAATATCAAGACTTCTTAAGAAAAGGGACTCCCGTTGGATATGCATTAAAACTAGTAGAAAAAGACAAACCATTTAAAATGCTTAAAAAGAAAACCCCTAAAAATATTAAATTCCTCCTACTTGGGCATGGATATAATATTTTTGATACATTCGTGAATTTAGACTTCCAGAAAAAACTAACTAGACATGGAGTAGATGTGCTAACTATTGAAAATTTACCAGAAATTCTATTCAAGGAGCCAGTAATTATTAATAAGCAATTTAGACCATATTGGCTTCATGAGGACGAGATTTTAGCCGCAATTAGATATTTTCTAGTCCAAGGACGTAAAGAGATCGACGGAGTTATATTTCTAATCAGCTTTGCATGTGGCCCCGACAGCTTGATAGCTGAGTTAATTATGAGGGATATGAAGGTAATCAGGCTTCCTTTCTTGCAGATAATAATGGATGAACATACAGGTGAAGCTGGACTGCTTACAAGAATCGAAAGTTTCGTGGAAATGATTAAACGGAAAAAAAGAAAACTAGATGCAATGAAAGAAAAGCAAGATTTAAAAATCTTTGAAGAAGCATAGAAAAAAACGAAGGGAAATAAATTTATAAGCAACAAATTTATGGCATTTTAAATTTAAAGCACCGATTTCTAAGAATTCTAAAATTATGAAATAATTCATAATTTTTTTATATGATCTTACCTATTTGTATAGAAAGTTATTTGAGAAAATACGTTTGCATTTAAATATTAAAAAACTCGAGAAAATTAAGTCTAATAGATATAAACCTTAGAGCTACGGAATCAAAGTATAAAAATAGAAGAGGAGCAATAAGAATTTAATGATAGTATCATTTCCAAATATGGGGTATAGTTGGCCTGCTTTCAAGACTCTCATTGAGTGTATGGGTGTAAAAGTTGTATTGCCTGACCCCACAAATCGTGAAGCTGTGAAAATCGGAGTCAAATACTCTCCTGAATTTGTCTGCTTTCCCTTTAAGCCAACACTTGGAGATTTTGTGAGTGCAATTAAAAAGGGAGCGGATACTTTAGTTATGGCTGTAGATTGTGGCCCCTGTAGATTTGGATTTTACCATGCTGTTCAAGAACGAATTTTACATGACATGGGATATAAAGATGTTCGTGTGATACCTCTTGACCAAGCAGACTTATTAGAATTTAAATGGGTAAAAACTCTATTTGAAGTAACTCCAACAAAAAATTTATTTCTATATACAAAAGCTGTTAAAGCAGTTCAATATTTTATAAAAAAAACAAAATATATTGAAGATATATCGACTGCAGAGGGATTAATCCGATGCTATGAACGAAATAAGGGGGATACAACTCGAGTTGTAAAGAAATTGCTAATAAAGCTTGATGAGACCAATAAAATAAATGAATTGCGCAAATTCAAATCTGTTATCACAAATGAGTTTAAAAAAATTGATATAGACCGAAGTCGCAACCCTTTAAAAGTAGCACTATCAGGAGAGATCCATATCACATTAGAGCCTTATGATAATCTTGATATTCGTCGAAAATTGGGTGAAATGGGAGTTCAATTATATCAAAATCTAAGTGTTTACGATTGGGTTATTCATAAATTTCATTTAAATTTTCATAGAAAATGGTTGGAATATTTAGCTCGTCCTTATATGCCAATGGATATCGGTGGGGAGGCTATATGGGTTATTGGCGAATATATTGATAGAGCAAGGTCTGGCTTCGATGGTTTCATCCATGCATATCCTTTCACTTGTATGCCTGAAATCTCAGCTAGAACAATATTGACAAATGTTCTTTATAAAAAATATGATTTACCAATAATTTTCTTCTCATTTGATGAACATGCTGCTGAAAGTGGCTTCAGAACACGTTTAGAAGCATTTGTAGATTTAATTCAAGGAAGACGAGAGAAAAAGAAACATGAGAAGGAGACTAAATTAGAAAAGAAATTAAAGGAGCCCTCATATGAGATTCATGGGGGTAGCTTATATAATTCTGTAGTTCAATTTATTCAAGCTGGATAGGTGTTTATAAAATATGGTTCAAGTTAACGAAAAAATACACGTGCCAAAAGATGGAAAACGCAATAGCTATCTAGGTATAGATGTCGGGTCAGTTACCCTCAAATTTGTATTAATGGATAATGATCAAAGGGTTTTATCTCAAGTTTTTTTGCGAAATCAAGGCAGTCCAATAGATTCCGTCAAACTTGGAATGGCAGAAATGAGAAGTCAAATTGAGAAAAATCCAGAGCTGCAGGAATATGCAATAAGAGCATGTGGTACTACTGGATCTGCAAGATATTTAACTAAGGCGGTGGTTGGAGGAGATCTTGCTAAAACAGAAATAATCGCACATGCTGTGGCAACTCAGTCGTTGTATCCAGATGTAAGAACCATTTTGGAAATTGGGGGCCAGGACTCAAAGATAATTATTCTCAGGGATGGAATCATTGTAGACTTCGCTATGAATAGTGTATGTGCAGCTGGAACTGGTAGTTTTCTCGATCACCAAGCAACACGTCTTAATATTCCAATTGAGGATTTTGGCGATTATGCTGTGAAATCTAAAAATCCTGCTTCAATTGCTGGTCGATGCACGGTGTTTGCAGAATCAGACATGATTCACAAGCAAAATGCTGGATATTCAAAGGAGGATATTATTGCTGGGTTATGCGACTCTTTAGTAAGGAATTATTTAAATAATTTGTCAAAAGGAAAAGATTTAGAAGAGCCTATTGTATTTCAAGGAGGAGTTTCATTTAATAAGGGGATTATTCAAGCTTTTAAAAAACATTTAGACCGTAAAATAACTGTTCCTAAAAATGGTCTTAATGTACTCATGGGCGCGCTTGGAATGGCAATTCTTTCACGAGAATATTATATAAATAATGAAATTGATACAGTATTTAGAGGGCTTAGAATGACTGATATTGATTTTAGGACGAGAACGTTCAATTGTGGGGATTGCCCTAATAATTGCTCTATAGTAGAATGCTCCATCGTTGAGAATAATGAAGTTATTGCCAGATGGGGGTCAAGGTGCGGCAAATGGGAGGTGTTTTAGAGATGTCCAAGTTTATTGAGCAATTATTTAACATGGGAAAGGAATATTTAGACACTTTAAAGCATAAGACAAAATTATCGACCATATTTGATTATTTTACGGAAACGGTGATACCGAATTTTGTATCCGAGAAAGATTTAAAATCATTTTATGAAAAACGTATGAACGAATTAAATGAACTTATATACAAACTTTAAAGGATGAAAAAAGGCTTTTAGATTAGAAAAAAATTATAAAAAGAGGTAAAGAAATATGGAATCAAATATTGATAAAAAATCGGAAATTACCATAGTTGATAAATCGGTTTCTCTTGAAGAAGAAAAGGAGCCAGAGAAAGTGAATATGAAGGCGGTGGCTGGTGATTTACTTTATGGGGCTTTAAAATATATTGGCGGTTCTGCGTTAATGCTATTTAACGATTTAACAATTAATGGGAATGAGAATATTCCGTTGTTCGGGAAAGCAATTCTTACAACAATTAGTAAAAATGTAATGCTTGATATGCTTATTATAAGTCAAGTGTCTGGGAGAAAGATACATTTTATGTTACACCCAAAACTCATAAAAAATCCTGTTGCTGGGCCAGTTTTAAAGATGTTAGGAATGTTTCGAAGTACAGAGAATAAGGAAGATATAGAACCGGTAGAAAAGGTTTTTGATTATTTAAACAAAAAGGGTGATCTTGTAGCGATGACGCCTGAGGCAAAATTAACTGACGAAGTGCAACTCAAGTCAATAGCAGCTATTATAAAGTTTGCAGTTGCTGCTGATGCGCCAATTATTCCGATTGCAATATACACCGAACAAAAGACCCTATTTAACATTATTCCTAGTACTAGGCTAAAAATGAAGATTGGTACTCCAATTAATTTCGATAAAAAATTGAATAAGGATAAATTTAGAGACGAAAGATATAAACAGGCAGCGGAAATCATAAAGATCATTGATATTCTTCGACTTGAAGGCAAGGAAGAATCCGAAAGAGAAGAAAGAGAAAGAGAAAAAGAAAAAGAAGAAAAGAAAAATCAGTAAGATAAATTTTAAAATTTTTTAAATTCTATTTTTTTTATAATAATTAATTCTTATTTTTCACCTTCTAATATTACAGGGTTTGATAACGTGCCAATTTTTTCGATTGTTGCTTCAATTAGGTCTCCGGGTTTAATTGGACTTATTCCGCTTGGAGTGCCAGTTGCGATTATATCGTCTGGTTCCATTGTAAAAAACTTACTTATATAATGTAAGATTTCTGGAACATTGAATAGAAGATTTTTAGTGTTTGAAAATTGTTTTATTTCTCCATTTAGTTTTAATTCAATCTTCAAGTTATGGGGATCTGAAATTGTATTTGTATCAACAATTCTTGGGCCTATTGGTCCAAATGTATCGAGGCTTTTTGAGCGAAACCATGGTTTGTTTGAGGTATAATCCTTTATTTGCATTTTACGGGCGGTTACATCATTAAATATTGTGTATCCTAAGATATGGTCGTATGCATCTTCAATAGTAACATTTTTGCATTTATCCTTTATAATAAAAGCCAGTTCTACTTCATAATCTACTCGATTATATTTTCGATTTTCATATAACATTTTAGGATATACAATTGGTTCTTTGTTTTGGATTAGGCAATTTAAAGATTTTGTGAATAATACGGGTTCAGTGGGCAGGGCTTGTCCAGGTCTCGTTTCTTCGATGTGATCTTTATAATTGAGACCTAAGCATATTATTTTTGTAGGGTTTATCTCAATGTCTCCAATTAACATAAATACTCATAATTTTCTGAAATTAAAATACTTTCTGTCTAAAAAAAGAGCAAGATATGCATTATTAAAATTTTTTAATTATCAAAATTTGTTTATTTCGAACTAACCTATAAGTATAAAAGCTAATATTTTTACTATATTAATTGGCAAAAAAAAAATAAGGGCGTGAAAATTGGAAAGATATTGTAATAAATGTAAAGAAAATGTGGTACCTAAATCTGCAGATTTCAATGCTGAGGTCTTAACCCTTCTATTTTGTAGTACTTGGTTTTTATGGATTCTTTATTTAATTTATTATGTCTTAAAAGCACCTGTCTGTCCAATTTGTGGTGATACTTCTTTTTCCGTAGTTCAGCTAGAAGTAATTGCTCCAATTTCTCAACCAGTACCCCAAAAAATCTTATAACAGCCCCCAAAATTACGGGTGATATTGCTTCTAAAAAGGAGTATAAGTTTTGTCCTCTATGTGGAGCTGAAATATCATCTGAAGTAATTTATTGCTCCAGTTGTGGAACTAAAATATAAATTCTTTTTTTTCATTTTTACTCAATATTTTCCATTTTAAAATTACCTTGTTCATTAAAGAAACTCATACCAGGGCACTTATTCCAATCAGCTTTATATTCACAGCGTTTGCATATTCTATAAGTTCCGTATCCATGGTACGCATTTAATATGGTTAGTATTATGATAAAAGTTATTCCAAATATTATAAAATTGACGCTATATGGATTTGGTGAGTTAAATATACTCCAAAAAAGAAAACCTGCTCCAAGTCCGATTGAAATCTTAGATATAATTTTAATGGATTTTCTTTTTGTTAAGCCAAATAAACTGAGCAAAAAACTGGATAATAAAATAATTGAAATTATTAACAAATCCATATGTGTTAAAATATTGAATAATCCTGTAAATGGTAAGGAAATAATTGTAATTATTGCAGTTGGGTATCCAATAAAGCATCCAATGCAGAAATCTATTCCTTTAATTTTAAATGTATGTCCTTCAAATTTTTCACATAATGGATGGTGCCTTAATAAAAGCGGTTTTGCTGAATTGAATGCTGTTTTCATTCTTTGTTTAATTGATAATTTTGATTTTTTTTCATTATAGGAACTCGGATTAGAAGTAATAATTGATAGCCTCGTATAAAAGTTCGTGATGAAAGTGTTATTTCATAATAGAATAATAATAGAATTAAATTTTTTTTTTTAAATTATTTGCTTGTTCTTCGAAATATTTATTAGTGTAAGAAAAAAATTTTGTATATCCTTCACAAAAGTATGTTTTCTCTGGATGTGGATTATCCGGGAAAAATCCATCTTTGAGACATCCACCGAAACACAATTTTTTCCATTCACATTCCGAGCAATCTTGAGGAAGCTGTTCTTTTTGAAAAGCAAATATAGCATTTCGTTTTTCAATTAATTCCGTAAAATTATTATGTAAAATATTCCCTAATTTGTATTTTTCATAGACGAAGAAATCACATGGATAAATATCTCCGTTCCATTCTACAACCATATAATTTGCACATTTTTCATCGAGAGCGCAGTATCCTTTTGGATATCCTGAATGACCAGCCAAGGTTGCATCGAAAGTTCTTATTGATGCTTGTCGATTAGAATTTATCCACTCATCGTAGAGGTCACATAAAAATTTACCATACTGGGATGCATTAATGCAATAAAATGCTTTTTTTCCAATCTCATCTGCTTCAAGAGCGGGAATAAACTGTAAGTAATGAAAACCGTTATCAATGAAGAAATTATAAACCTCCCTAACTCGATTAACATTTGCTTTACTTATTACACATAATATATTGAATTCTACATTATTTTTTCTTAAGTATTCAGTGGCTTTCATTACTTTTTCCCAAATTGACTTACCGCCAATACTTTTTCTATAACGATCATGGATTTGCTTGGGTCCATCAAGACTTAAACCAATCAAAAATTGATATTCATTAAAAAATTTTCCCCAATCATCGTTAAGAAGAATTCCATTAGTTTGAAGAGCATTTCCAATTACTTGTCCAGACATACCATATTGTTGTTGGAATTCTACAACTTTTTTATAGAAATTAAGCCCAATTAAAGTAGGTTCTCCGCCTTGCCAATTGAAAACAGATTCATTAAAACGATATTGCAAGAATTTTGATATTATTCTTTCAAGAACTTTATAATCAATACGAGGGTGTGCATTATCTGAATATAAATCAGCTACTCTCAAATAAAAACAGTATTTACATCTTAGATTACAATCAAAAGAAACTGGTTTAATTAAAAGTTGGAAAGGTTCCATTATTGATTTAGGTTTTAAATTCAAATATTGATTTATTTTGTAGTTTATTTTTTATTATATTCAATTTCGACAATTTCAACTATTTTTGGGAGGATTTCTGCGATGCTTCCATGTATAATTACGAGACATTGATGGTCAATATTTGTTTTTTCTCTATTTATTATGCCTAATTTGGCATCAACGTTTAAAGCTTTATATGGTAAAAAATTTGCTGGTGATACTAAAAGACTTGTTCCAAGTATTAACATCAAATCACAATTTTTGATAAGTTTATCGGCTCTTTCAAGCGCTTCCGCAGGCAATTGTTCTCCAAAAAAAACTGCATTTGGCTTTAAAACACCACCACAATCAGGACATTTTGTTGATTTTGCATCAGAATGCAGTAATTGATTAACAAGAGTTGTTATAGGATGTATTTTTCCACATTTCCCCATGCATTTTGCTTCGTTTATAGTACCGTGTAATTCAATTACATTTTTAGTATGAGCTCTTTTATGTAGGCCATCAATATTTTGAGTCATTATTCCATTTAATTTTCCCATTTTTTGCAATTTTGTCAGGCTTTTATGGCCTGCATTTGGTCTGGCTTTAATCATATTAAGACCCATTTCTAACATCGTCTGATAGAACGCAGTTGGATCTCGCGTAAAAGTCGATATATCTGCAAATGAAGGATCCATTCGCTCCCACAATCCTGTGCCGGGACTACGAAAATCCGGAATACCGCTTTCTGTGGACATCCCCGCTCCAGTAAGCGCTACTATATTCTCAGATTCAAGTATTAATTCAGCAAATTTTTGAATTTTTTCTTTCATTTCTTTTCAATGCATTCTTTTGGAATTTAATTAAATTATATTAGTTAATATCTTAAATAAATATTGTAATAATGAATAAGGTTTAAATTTTAAAAGTTCGAATTTTCCAAGGATTAACTTTATCTATTCGATTTTTTTTAGATCCTATTTCATTGTAATTAAAATTAATTTCTCTTAGTTGATTTCTAATTAATACTCCTTCAAATTGGACATTATTTTGTTTATCACTTGGATTAAATACTCGTAAATAGGTATTATTTTTTCGTCTCCATAAGTTAATGAGTGTAACTGGTTGGTTTATTGTAAGAAATGACATAGATTTCTTTTCAAATTTATAATTATTATTAATTCCTATCCCCAATAATTTAAATTGGAATGAATTTGCATAGTTTAAGGCGGAATGTAAATCAGCCTCATTAGTAATTGATAAAGCAAATTCAAATCTTCCTTTGGCAGTTATGAAATTTCGTATTTTGAAATTATAACGGTCAATATGGAATTTCTGACTATTTTTTTGTATGAAAATAATTCCTTCTTTTTTTCCTTTTAACCATAGAAAGTCTAACGTCTTAATATTTGTTCTTTTTGTCTCTTCGATGCCAAATGGATAATTAATAAAAGATTTTAAAATCTCAATTTTGGGAATAAGTATTATTTCTCTTAATGAATTGGAATCCAAATTGAGTTCAAGTCTATTCACACCGATATATTGAATAATTTCAATTTGGAAAGCTTTTTCATCTAATTCTCCTGTCAATATGAATTTTTCTTCAATATTATCTTTATAATGCATTTTTATTGATAGGTTGTAATCAAATTTTGATTGAAATTTTAATTCACATACATTTTTATCCTTATATTTTATTTCAATTGTCTTAAGATCTTCCAGAATTTTCAATTTATAAAAATAATCTGTATTTGGTTGAGAAATTTTAGCATTTTGTTGGGTTAGTGAATATATTTTGAAACCTATTCCTGGGACTTCAGCCATAAATTTCAAGGTAGAATTGTGATATTGAAAGGGAATTTCTTCATTATCTTCAATAAGTGTCATTTTGGAAGGATCTTCTAACGATAATTGAATTGAAAAGGCATCTCGTCTCGGGATTGCCGTCGGGTTGAATATTAAAAAATTGATATCATTGTTTTTAATAACTTTAGTTTTTGAGCCCAATTTTTCTGCCAATTTAGAAAGAGCTTCACAAGAATAATCTCTACATCGATTTTGGATTTCAGTTTGTAATTTAAGGCTTAATTCAGAAATTGAAATTTTATCATTTTTTATCTCTAATTTATGAAACTCTTCACGACTCAATTGTTGAGCAGAGTAGTCTCCTGACCGTATAAATGGAACTGAATAATTATCATGAGCTTGAGTAAGCAATAGTTTCTTCCACAAATTATCAAAAAACGAATCAATTGATGCTTCATCAAATAACCCTAAAATGCAATTTAAAATCTCGGCAGATAATAAACTAATCTCACATTTTTTATTATTAAGGAATAGTTCATTTGAAACAAAGATACTATCTGCTAATACGAAATTATCAAGGCTGAATTTGAACTCTCCATCCTTTTCAAATTTTTGAAAAAATTCAGAACATATAATGAATTTTCCAAAGATTTCTGAAAATCTGGAAAGCCTCCAAATTTCTTCTTGATAAGGTTGGGGCATTATAAAATCTTCAATAGAAGAATACACAATGTATTTCATAAAAGGACGCGAGACAGATTGAAATAGGAGGTTTGGAATTTCTCTGAAGAATGTTCCATGCCAATATTCTCCATTAAAGACTCCAGATTGCTCTGTGATTGTACTTATTTTTGTTCATCTAAACCTATCCAATCGATATTTCCAGAGGGAGTAGTGGGATTTAATCCAATAAGCCGCGTCCTTAAAGAACCAAATTCAATTTCAAATCCTTTTAAAATTTGTGGGATTTGAGGATGTAACGAGCTTTCTGAACAATAATAAATGTTACAATCTAATCCTAGTTGTTTTAATATATTTAGTCCGTATTCAAATTGCTTAATATTCGATTCTGCACCAATAATTAGGTTATACGGTTGTGAATAAGTAGGATTAATTATCTCAAACCTGCCGAGTTTAAACCTTTTTAAAAATTCCGAGATTTTTTCGGGATATTTTTTATTCAACCATTCAAAACAACTTATTGCAATTTCAATATGATAAGGCATGTTGGTTTTAATTGCAAGTTTCATTTTTTCTAATAAGCGATTTATTGCAAATTTTGGAAAGTCAAATTCACAGAAACCAATATCGTTGATTATTACGCCTCCATGCCCTCCAATAATGAAAAATAACTCCGGATGGAATTCTCGCTTGATAATTAACTTTAATTTTCTTAAAATAGTCTTAAATAAATTGTATTTCGATTTAATATCTTTATCTTTTATACTTTTTAAATCATTTACCTTTTCTTTAATCTTCTTAAAATTAATTTTATACTTCTTAATTGGATTTTTATCGGAAAAATCTTTAATTAAATCAATAACTTTATCAAGGGCTAAAATATCTTCAAAATACATCTTTGAATTGATATTTTTCATTAGATAATAATAGAGAAATCAATTTTAAAAAATTTGAGAATGAAAGAAAAAGAAAAGCAATATAAAATGATTTATGCTTTAAATTGTAAAAGAATAGGTTTCATTTGTTCGTACTTCATTGCACCTTCAACTTTTTTAATTATATTTCCGCCCTTTATAAATAATGTTGTGGGAACTGCACTAATTCCAAAATTTATCGCAATATCTCGAGCCTCATCGACATCAACTTTCGTAAAAATAAAATCCATTTTAAATTCTTTTTGAAGTTGTTCAAAAATAGGGGAAAACCATTTGCATGGACCACACCAGACAGCAGAACAATCAATAATAACTATTTTATTCGGATATTGGTTAAACACCTTGGATAATTCTTGATAATTTTTAAGATGTAAAACGTCATTTGGCATTTTAAGCATTTTTTTCAATAGTTCTTCCTTCTTTTTACGAATATCATCTAATTCTTTATCCATTTCTTATTCTCTGAAGTTTATTTTTCTTGCAATTATTTACTTTAATTTACAATTTTATTTAAAATTATTTTTAATAAAAATTCATTCTTTTAAGTGAATTTTTTTAATATGTTTAAGGCGATATATTTTAGATAACTATTTTCCTCATTTTTTAACTCATATTCAATAATTTTAATACCTTTATCAAAGGAATAACGATAATTGTTTGTAAGGTTTAAAATGTAATCGTAAGATTTAAAGTATAATCTTGCCCACATATATATTATGCCTATATATATACTTGCAACTAAACTTCAAAATCCTGATCTAGTTAAGAAAAGGAAAGAACAGGGTGAAAAATGGTTAAAGCTAGTTAGAGATAAAGTTCCAGATATTAAATGGATCGCACATTATGCTATATTAGGTCCTTATGATTTTCTTGATGTTTTTGAAGTGAAAAATGAAAAAGAAGCTGCAAAAGTTTCATTACTATCCCGTTCTGCGGGGGCTACCATAGCAGAAAGTTGGACGGCCATTCCATACACAGAATTTCTTGAATTAGCTGAGGACCTGAAATAAAACAACACTTAATAGCGTAAATGTGGTTAGGAATAAATTCATATTCCAAAAAACTTTAAATAATTTAACTTAATTTTAATTCATATTTTCATTTTTAAAAATTTATTTTGTAACAATCAAAGCGAGTTTTTTTGTAAAGTGGAAAATTTCATATTTGCTCTAATATTAACAACTATTGCCGGCTTATCAACCACAATTGGTAGTTTAATCGCATTATTTTTTAAGGAACCCGGTCCAAAATATATTTCAATCTCCATGGGCTTTTCTGCTGGAGTTATGATTCTTATATCTTTTGTTGAATTATTACAGCAAGGTATAACTTCTTTAGGTTTTTTTAATGGACATCTATGGTTTTTTATTGGAATGATAATTATGTTTGCAGTTGATTTGGGGATTTCACATAAATACGAATTTGAAGATTCGCGTAAAAAAGGGCAAAATGAAAAAAAAGAATCTAAATTAGAAAAAACTTCATTATTAATTGCATTAGGTGTATTTATTCATAATTTTCCGGAAGGTATGGCTACATTTGCTGGTACATTAAAAGATATCGAACTAGGGTTTTTATTGATGGTAGCTATTGCGCTTCATAATATACCAGAGGGGATAGCAGTGGCGGTTCCTGTTTATCAATCAACAAAAAGCAGTAAAAAAGCTTTTTTATGGTCCTTTTTATCAGGAGTTAGTGAACCTATAGGTGCTCTAATTGCGGGATTAATACTTTTGCCTTTTTTGAATGATTTTATATTGGGAATAATGTTATCTATTGTGGGAGGATTTATGGTATTTATTTCATTGGATGAATTATTACCCGTATCTCGTTCGTTTGGTAAAGAAAATCTTTCAATTCTAGGGCTTATTATGGGAATGTTTATAATGGCATTGAGTTTATCACTATTATAAGGGGAGAAAGTAGTAATTTAATATGAAAACAGATTGGATTGAATTTAATAAAAAGGGAATGTATTTCTTGCTTGTGCCTGCTCTTTTAGATATCTTCGTTTAATTTCTTTATTAATAAGTCCTTCAATTCTACATAAATACTCATATTCATCCTTTAAACAGAGGGTAATTGCTGTTCCTTTTTTACTCATTCGAGATGTTCTACCTATTCGATGTACATAATTTTCTGAGAATTTGGGAAGATCATAATTAATAACATGAGAAATATTTTCAATATCTAAACCCCTTGCTGCCACATCAGTAGCGATGAGCATATTAATCTTATGAGTTTTAAATTCTTTTAATATTTTTTCTCGCTGAAATTGGGATAAATCACCGGATAATAATCCGATTCTATACCATGTTTTCTTTCTAGTTAATTTATTAAACAGCCAAGATGCTGTTTTTTTTGTATTGACAAATAAAAGAACATTTTTTGGGTTTTCTTTTTTTAAAACCTGAAGAAAAGTGTTAAATTTTTGTTCAAATAAATCAATTAAATAAAAATATTGTCTGGTACTTCTTACAGTTAGGTCATCTCTACTTAAATTAAGAAATGTAAATTTATTTCTTGTGTATTTTTTAACTAATTCTCTTATATCATAATCTAATGTGGCTGAGAATAACATGAATTGATATTTAGTTTTAATAAAGCTTAAGATGTATTTTATGTCTGGGGCAAACCCCATATCCCAAAGCCTGTCTCCTTCATCTAAAACCACAAATCTAATATTGTTAAAATTAAGTTTACCTCTTTTGTAGAGATCAATGAGTCTTCCGGGTGTTGCAATAATTATATTAATACCCTGCTCCAACTTTCTTATCTGGTTATTTATTGAAACTCCACCATATATAGGTAAAGATTTTATTCTATTATCTCTCAAATCTTCTATTACTTCATAAACTTGTTTTGCAAGTTCGCGTGTAGGAACTAAAACAAGACATTCAATATTATGAAACTTTAATTTTTCCACAATTGGAATAATATATGCTAAGGTCTTTCCCGTTCCAGTCTTGGCTTGAGCCATGATATTATGATTCTTCAGAATTAAAGGAATAGCTTTTTCTTGAACTGGTGTTGGTGATGTAATATTCATATTGTTTTTTAAAGCATTAATGCGTTCTACGCTAATGTCTAATTCTTCGAAATTCACTGAAATTCACTTACTAAGTTTGCTTTTTTCATCATTTGTTAAAGAAACAAATATTTCATAATTATTAAACTCTTGCAAATTCAATTTTAGAGAAAGTTTAAGGAAATTTTTGCTCTGCTAATTGAATTTTTTGATTTTTAAAAATTATTTTTTTTTCCTCGCTACTAATAAAATAAAATTTAATTTAATTTATAAAGATAAAAAAAAGGTTTTTATTGAAAAATTTAATCAATTAATCTGTAAAATATAAATGTTCATCAAATCCTGTTTCAGCGGTTAGATCTTGCCCTAATTTTTGGATTCTCTCTTTTGTAGGATTTGCAAGAATCCTATTCATAATTTTTATAACTTTTTCTAATTTTCTTTCAGAAAATTCTTCAACTATTCGATCATAACGAGCAAATGGAATTCCTGCAGTATATACACCAACTTGGGATCTGGTAGCCCTACTTGAGACTTGCCAATGCTCAACTTTACATTCAATGCTCTCTAAATAATGGGATAATTTAAACCATTCTAATAATAAATTGAATTTTTTACTTTTTCTATTAAATTTTTTTAAAATATTATTAATACGATTTAACCTATCTGGGTGTATTTCGAGAAATATTGCTTCTTGATCTTCGGTAAGTGAATCTTTAGTCTTTTCTTTAATTAATTTCATTATTTCCTCAACTTTTTTTGCTCGCTCCTCAGTAATTTCGGGAACTTGCCTTCGTAGATCTTGAGGGGAAAATTCTGATGCGTCTCCATTCTCTACAGTTTCAGATAGAACTTGTCCTATTGTTTCAGCTTGAGGTGTTCTTTGAGGTTGCGAAGGATGAATATAAATAGTTTTTTCTGGTAATGAAAATAATGCATCCAATTTTTTTGTATCTTCTCCTGCTTCTTTAATTCTTTGTTCTATTACTTCATGAGGGTATCCCATTTCTCTAAGATAAAATCGAATATTTTGTAATGTATTATCAAAAGAAATCTGTTGCTGATTAAGAGAACCTGCAAATTTTTTCTCTAATAATTTATCTGCAATTTGATTTATTCTTTCAGAAACGATATCCTCCATTTTTAAATCTTCAATTTTTCCAAGAATGTATTTGATTTGTTCTTCAGATAAATATGATAATTCACCTAATGGACCTACAAGATAAGAAATTTTATTTATTTTTTTTAAAAAATTAGTAAAATCTTGGTTAGATATCCCTTTTAATTTATGAAAAAAGAATTCTAAAAATTTTTTATCAAAACCTGCAATATGTTCTAATGTATCAAGGGGAAGTGCGGTCAAATATTTTTCAAGATTCTTCCCTTGTAGATGATCTGGTAATTGAATACCTAGAACCAATACATTATCTTTTATCATATAAATATAATCGGATTTTTCCATATTAAACAAAAAAATTAATTTACGATTGGTTTAGTTACAATAGTAATTTGTTTTTAAAATTAAAATTTTCACTACTCAATTCCCATTTATTAATTCTTCAAATATAAAAGAATAGCAAGAGTGAAAAAAACTGTGAGAAAGAGAAAGAAATTATCAACATATGATACACGAAAATATCCTGTTAGACCTCATATTGGCGTAGGAATTCTCTTAGTTAGGGATGATAATTTATTATTAATTAAAAGAAAGTTTGATCCTGATGCAGGATATTGGAGCATTCCAGGGGGTCATTTGGAGCTAGGAGAGAGGACTCAGCATGCAGCAGAAAGGGAAGGTTTTGAAGAAATTGGTTATAAGGTTAAAGTGAAAAAATTAGCGGGAATAATAGATAAAATAATGTATGATAATAATGATAAAATTGAATATCATTATGTGCTAATTAATTATTTTGTGGAACAAGTTGAAGGAGAACCATCTCAACCACCAAAAGCATCTTCTGATGCTTTAGAAGCGAGATTTGTACCATTTAAGGAATTAAAACAATATAACTTAACAGATTCCTTAATAGAACTACTTATTCAATTAAATATTTATTAATCGTAAATATGATTTTTGCAAATAAAAAATAAGAATAAAAGTGAAATATCTTAATTGATAATTATATTCTTGAGAATAATTTAACTTAATAGAAATTAATTGCTGTAAATCAAAATTCCAATGACAACCCAAGTGTATATAGCTAAGGAAGGAAAAATTTCGGAAGAAATGAAGATTGTTGCAAAAAAAGAAGGGGTCGACGCTGAATTTATCAGAAATGGATTGAAACATGGACGAATAATAATACCAAAGTCTAATGTGCGAGAGATTGAGCCAATTGGGATTGGAAAAGGCTTATTGGTTAAAATTAATGCAAATATTGGTTCAAGTAAAACTGTTTGTAATATTGATAATGAATTAGATAAGGCGAAAATAGCTGTGAAATACGGGGCAGATACTGTGATGGATTTGAGTACAGGTGTTACAGAGCAAGATTTAAAAACCATTAGAAGAAATATTTTGAGGATAATAAAAGTTCCTATCGGAACAGTCCCAATATACCAAGTAGCGTTAAGAAGTTTGGAGAGAGACGGGGCAATCATAGATATGACAGAAGATGATATGTTTAATGTAGTAGAAGAACAAGCAAAAGAAGGTGTAGATTTCTTCACAATTCATGCTGGCGTAACTAAAGAAATTGTGGAGTATCTAAAAGATTATCCAAGAATGATGGGGATAGTTTCAAGAGGAGGCACTTTCTTAGCTGCTTGGATAATACATCACGATTTAGAAAATCCATATTTCAAGAATTTCGATTATTTACTTGAAATGGCAAAAGAATACGATTTCTCATTAAGCCTTGGAGATGGTTGCAGACCTGGAAGTATTTTTGATTCGACTGACTATTCCCAAATACAAGAATTATTAATTATTTCAAAATTGGTCAAAAGATGCTGGGATAATAATGTGCAAGTTATGGTTGAAGGTCCTGGTCATATTCCAGCTCATGAGATTGAACGGAATGTAAAACTCCAAAAATCAATATGTAATGAAGCCCCTTTTTATGTTTTAGGTCCCTTAGTTACCGATATTGCTCCAGGTTATGATGATATTGTAAGTGCAATTGGTGGAACCATTGCTGGATTAGCCGGAGCTGATTATTTATGTTATGTTACTCCATCAGAACATTTAGGCCTTCCAAATATTGATGAGGTTAAGCGAGGTGTTATATCATCAAAAATTGCAGCACATGCTGTAAATATTGCGAGATATGGAAAACGAGCTAGCTGGTGGGATGAAAAAATGGATAAAGCCCGGAAAGATTTAAATTGGAAAGAAATGATAAAATTAGCAATTGATCCAGAAACTGCTAAAAAAATTCATTATCGAGCAGGAACTGAAATTGATAATGAACCTTGCTCAATGTGTGGAGAATTTTGTTCTATAAAAATTTTAGAAGAAGCCTTAAAAAAATCTAAAAAGAAAAATGATTAGTATTTATTCTTAAAAATTGGTACAATACAAATAAAAATTAAATCATCTTGTCCTAAGTTTTTTATTCCATGTTTTTCATTGGGAGGTATATACAACACATCTCCTTCATTTACTAAGTCCTCTTGTCCAGCGTCATTATAAAAGCTTGCATTACCTTTTAAAATATAAATTTCATGATCTTCGGGGTGTTCATGAAGGGGAATACTACCTTTTAGTTTTACTTCAAATCGCCTCATAGCATAATATTTAGCTCCATCACTTTCATCAATCAGCCACCTTACATAAGCATCTTTAGTATTCTCTAAAGCTACGGGAATATTATCTACGTCTTTGTAATTTTTTTTTAACATAATAATTTAAAATAATTCTTTCACATTAAATAATTTTAATTTGATTTAAATTGAAATCCTAATGATTTTTTTTAGCCATAAATGAACTTTATTGCAAATATAAACAAGGCATATCTAATTTTATAAACTTATAAATAGTAAATGAGAAAAAATAAATTATAGAAATTTAATTAATTAGAAAAAAGGTGGGAATTCTATTTCAAGCACAGTTATTTTGAATACAATTATCATCTATACTTTAACCATTTTAGTGTTAATCCATTCTTATAAATTTCGAGGTGTTTATAAAACTTTAATTTTTTTATTTGGGGCCATAGTTGTAAGTGGTTTTGTAGAAAATTTTGCATCAATTTTTGGAGGTTATTATTATCCAGCTACAGAACTCATATTATTTTATTATAAATGTCCCTTCGATGTTTGTTTGGGTTGGTTTATTATTACATATTGTTGTGGATATTTTTCACATATTCTTATTGGTAATGGACAAGGTTCTTTTCCGGCATGGGGAATAGGGAGTAATTTAGAGAGAGGAATAGATAAAAAATTTTTCAAAATAACATTTTTTAGAAGTGCTTTTGCTGCATATATTGCAGTAAATTTTGACTTTTTTATGGATCCAGTAGCGGTTGAAAATGGATGGTGGATATGGGAAACATATAGTTTTTATATCTTAGGAGTTCCTCTTATAAATTATTTTGGATGGTTTTTTCTTGTCTTCTGGTTTCTTTTTTTTTATGATCTTGTAATTACTCATTTTAAAGATTCGAAAAATATAATTATTTCCGGGTTTTGGGTGTTGGCTATACTTGCTTCTACACAATTAACTGGTTTCATCCTTGGGATTTTTAGCGAAATTTTAAGCAGTCCAATGATAAGAAATGGAGGAACTGTTTATCTTGATATGCAGATTACACCAGAAAGAACAATTGGATTACTTATAACTCTCCTATTGACGACTATTTTAATAGGCTTAATAATGATTTCATCAAAAGCTCCAAATAAATTTCCAGAACAAAAACCTTCAAATGTAATCTGGAAAATTCTACCCTCAATTATTATGTTAATTTTTTGGGCGGATGTGTTAATAGTAACATTTTTAACAAGTCCTTTAATGGTTTTTATTGGATTTACATTCGATATATTCTTTTTGGGCATCTGTGTTTACATTATTATCAACAAAAATTTAAACAAAATAATCATGAAAGGTTCGGAATAAGTAGTTTTAATCTTTGGAATTCTGCTTAAAACTCTTTTATTTTATAATTTCAATGTTTTTATCGAACATATTATATTATCAAAATAAATTTTGGACACTAAATTAGATCTTTAATTAAAAAAAAAACTAAATTTTAAAAGGAGATATATTAAGATAGAATTATATCAGAGATAGTGTTATAATAATGTTAGAAAATTTACCTATAGATTTGATAGAGAAAATTATAGATACCTTACCTGTTGAAATATCTTTTATTGACGCTGAAGATACAGTAAGATATTATAGTAAGGGGGATAACAGAATATTCAAACGTAGTCCTGCTGTTATTGGAAGAAAAGTTCAAAAATGCCATCCACCTAAAAGTGTTGATAAAGTAGTTGCTATATTAAATGATTTTAAACAAAATAAGAGGGATGTTGCAGAATTTTGGATCCATTTAGGAGATTTATTTGTGTTTATTCGATATTTTGCGGTACGTGATAAAGAGGGAAATTATTTAGGAACTTTAGAAGTATCTCAAGAAATTACTGAAATACAAAATCTAAAAGGAGAAAAAAGGCTTTTAGATTAGAAAAAAATCTTAAAAAGTAAATTCTCACTTATAATTCAACAGAGATTTTCCTACAACGCTCCAATGCGGTTTAATACCTAACAAATCTAATAAGGTTGGAACAATATCCGTGGTTTTGCAATAAGGAATCTCGAAAGATGGAATTTCAAGAGAACCTCCTATAATCAACGGGACTGTCATTGATTTTTTAAGAGCAATGTCATGAGAATATGGATAAGTCGCAACTGTCTTACCATGCTCATATCCAAAACCATATTCACCAATTGTAGAGATCATAATATCACATGCCCGTGGATTTTTAAAATACCGTGGAAGTTGGTCAATGAAGATTGGATAACCAATTTGATTGGTTATTGCTAACCATTCGTCAATTGTATGTGCTTTATTATCCAAAAGTTCTTTCACATCCTTGTGATTCTCATATCCAAATAAATCTTCTTTATCAAAAGTGTATTTTGTCTTTTGATTTTTTCCATGTCCATCATATTCAATTCTACCTTTCATAATTTTTCCAGTCTTTTTATCCCGTCGCTCAAGATGAATTATTCCTCGATCTGGCGTATTATTATCATCACGATAATACATTAATTTTACACCTGGAATTTCCCATAAGGTTTCGAATAAATCCAATTTTTTACTCCCTATTCCACTTGGTTCAAAATTTCGCATTTGTTTAATAGTAGGATGATGATGCCAAGTATCTCCTCGGAAATTGAAAAATCCGATAGAACCGAATGTTGCGTCAAAATCGCCAACTTCTTTTTTAGGAACATAAGGTATTAATCCTTTTTTTTGGAAAAAAGGTTCGAGATCATACATATTTTGTGCTTTATAATTGCCATGATCAGAGATAATACAAATTGCCGTATCCTCATAATATCCTGTATCTTTAAGTGTGTTAATTAAAGACCCAATATACTCGTCACAACTTAAGACTTCATTAATATAATCTGGATGATCAAAACCTGCATGGTGCATAAGATCATCTGTTTTTGGTATATATCCTACAGTAATTTTTGGAACTTCCTTAACCGAAAAGAATTTTTCTGGTTTTTGGTAAGCCTCCTCAATAGTTTTTAATGTTGTTTCTGTATCAAATTTTTTAGGAGTTTGAAAAATCGAACCACGAAATATTACGTTTATTAAACTTAGATAGTTTCCTTCACCAGCTTGTTCAAAAATTGTTTGAACATTAGGTCCCAAGTCTTTACTAATTTTCCATATTTGACGTCCATCTCCGTAATTACGAATAAAAGGCAACTTTTTCCCTTCTGAAGGAGGGTCTGTCCGACTGACCCAATGATAAGTCGGAATACCACTTCCTTCTTTAGGGTAATAACCAGAATAGGCACCAGTCATGATATTAGAATAGCAAGGAAAAGTAATGCTCGGAAAAGTTGTAATACAATTCTGACACGAGATTCCATTTTTAGCAAGTTGAGCCATGTTTGGAAGCTTTCCTTGGTTAATCCATCCATAAAGATGCAAAGCCCTAACATCATCAATAACAATTAAAATTACTTGATTTACTTTAGCAATTCGACTCATAATTAATTCTATATTTTATAAGTTATTAATTTAAATTTAAAATAAAAAAACGATTATGATTTGAATATAAAAATTTGTATAAGTATTATAAGTTAGTTATTGGTCGCATTGGTCGCATAAATTAAAATAAAATATCCTTTAAACGATAACGTAAGAAAGTTTAAATCCCTCATCTTCCTTAAGATTTAATACTCTTCTAACGGCATTTCTAACTAATATACCGCCTATATGAAGGATTGTATCCTTTAATATATTATCTTGATCCATAGAGGCATTACAAGGATATGAGTGATGGGCTTTACTAATACGTTCATTTAGGGAAAGCTCTTTATCATTGATTTCTTTTGATTTTAATTGTTGGTCAATATAATAAGTAGAACCGCATGGAGCGGATTGTATTACGCATGCATCTTCAATTGTTTTTCCATCTTTACTTATTAAAAAAGATACAATCGGCTCTCCAATCTTAAAATAATCAATAAATTCATCAATATTAGAACCTTCTTGGGTTACATTAAAACCGGGTCTATTTATTTCATTTACTTCTTTACTCAAGGAACAGAATGGTTTTGGAAATGCTGCTTGAATTCCGAATTTTTCAAATTCTTCTAATACTTGTTTTTGAAGTCCTGGAGACACCCATTTTGGATCTTCGATTGGAATAATAACTGCCTTTATATTTTGATCTTTTAAATATTCCGGAAGTCCAGTTAATAGGTCTGGATGAATTCCAACTACTAAAAGGAAATCCACTTCAGGAAGATTTTTAGGAAAAAATTCCAGTGGTTCTTCAACAAATTCAGGAAGATTTTCGCCGATTTGTTCATAAAAGTAAATTGAATCTGCGTAACTTTTTAAGTGTTCTCGACAATGATCACATTTTATTTTTACTTCCATTTCCTCGCAAGCTTCACAAAATTTGTCATCATTAATCAAATTACCTACAAATTTTTGAGTTAACATCTCTGTGTCTGAATCGGTTCCATAGAAAATTCCCAGTTTATATACCAAAGATTATCCCTAGCAATTATTTATTTAATTCTTAAAATAAATCTATATTGTTCATAATATTAAGATAAAATCGTAAATTTCAAAATTTTGATTATTTTTTATAAGAAAATACAATTTAAAACGATTAACGAACATGTTCAATTAGATTTTTCTAAATAATTTAATATTTTTTCAATTTTCATAATCATTTCATCTGGGTTTTTTGCAAAAATTCTCATGATTGGCTCTTTCCCAGTTGCACCTTTATCCCATATAATATCTGGAATTGTTCCATGTTGTTCAAAAACTTTTTTTATTATCCACTGCATTGTTGATTCCTCTTTTAAACTATTATTTTCAGGTTGTTTACTTCTATCTATTTCCGCAATCTTAAAAAATGAGTCGTTTTCTAATTTTTGTATTAAATCTGGAACATATTTCATATTAATTACAATGTTTAGTGAATTGTCAAATTTTTTAGTGGTTAATATCAATCTTGCAGTATGATCAGATACACCAAATTTTATTTTTCCTATGGCTTTAGGATACCCCTTAATGATACTAATTCGCCCTTCAATCGCAGCAACGTCAATTTTCGATTGTGCATTAGGTAAAGATACAGAGATATTTGTTCTAACTTCTGGAATTAATCTTGAGAATTTTTTTGAACTTGAAATAAAATTATAAATTTCTTTTACTTGATTTAAAACTGCTTTTTTTTCTGGTGAATAATCCAATGTAAG
>JAHLWH010000198.1 GCA_019058015.1 Promethearchaeota archaeon
AAATTGTATTGCCTGGCTACAAATATATTTTTGAGATGTTGGGTATTATAATCATTCACATTTAAGTAAATACCTTCTCCTTCAACATTAACTTCACCATTTAAAACAGATCTACATAATACTCGTGTATGATAAACTGTTTCAGTATCATATGAGCTTCCATTTTTGGAAGCTCATAAAGATAAGCTTGAACTGATGTTTTTTCCGAAATATTCTCCTGATTTAAACCCGCAAGAGAATTTTTGGAAGAAAATGCGTAAAACAGTGACGCATAATACTTTTTTTGGGACTTTTGAGGAATTTCAACAAGCTTTAATAAAATTTTTTAGAAAATATAAATTACCATCACAGGAGATTGTATCATTATGCAAATATGGGAAATTATTTAATGCCTTATAAATAGTTAATTTTTAATTTGAAGTGGATAAGTTCCAAATTTTTTAGTAGCTTCAATCATCCATTTAATGCGCTGATATGACATAGCAGGATGAGAATTAGAAGGAGAAAGAATGTATCCACCCCCTGGACCTAAGATTTTTATCGCGTGTTTTACTGCATCTTCAACTTCTTTTTTAGTATCGTTAACCAACACATGTGTGGTGTCAATATTTCCCAACAAGCATAATTTATTTCCTACTTTCTTCTTGACTAAATTCAAATCTACATAGGGTGGTTCGAGACAATGAAGTGCATCAAAACCTGCATCAACTACAAAATCGAGGAGAGATGTGATATCGCCATCAGAATGAAATATTATTTTACCACCCCACTCGTGAATCGCTTCGGTAACTTTCTTCATGCAAGGCAACACATATTTATCAATGTATTTGGGATTAATGAGGGGCCCATTTCTGAAAGCAATATCGCCTCCTTCAAAAAACACCTTTGCACCACATTCAGCGTAAGTTTTAAACAACCCAAGGACGATTTCTGTAGTCATCTCGAATCGTTCTTCAATTAATTTAGGATTACCTTTTAGTGCTCTAACGAAAGGTCCCATTCCCATACCTTGCCAAACAGGGGGAAATACTGATGTAAAATCGTCCGTTACCATGATACAAATATCATTTTTAAACTTCTTGCTTCGACGCTGAATTGTTTTATAAAATTTTTTAGCCCGTCTAAAGATTTCTTTTAAATCAGGCTTTGGCCAATTTTCCCAATCTTCCTGGTTTTTTATTAAGCCTCCATAATAATCTGGAAATATATTTCCGTCGAGGTTAATTATTTTATATTTTCGCCCAAAAATGTCTGTCATTTCTTCCTTACTTTCAAATTTAAAAGGAATATATCCTACTCCACATGTATCATAGCCTATAGCGGCTGCTGTTTCCATCGCTCTTGAAAATACATTAATTTCGATTTCAGTAATAATTCCGTTGACTTGCCGAACCCATTCATCAGGATGTTGCTGTTCCATCTCGTCTATAATATCAAAAGCTGTTCGTGGAGGTTTTCCTAAAACCTCGTTAACAATATTCCCATCAACGTAAATAGCATGAATTGGTACTCTATCCGGAATCTTTAGATTAAGAGCAGCCCAAACTCTTTCTTTACTATTCATAATTTAGTATACCAAAAATATTGATATTTAATATTTAGATTCTCTTAGAATAATTCATTTATTAATTTAAAATTAAACATTTATACAAGTGATAGTAAAGATTAGCCCTTCTATAGACTTAAGAAAAATGATAGTTTTAAATAACTAAAAAAATAATATAACTTTATTGGATGAAAATTCAAATATGATAATTAAATGAAAAGTCATAAAGTTATTTATACATTATCAATTATTCATATTTTAAATTTTAGTTTCTTTTTTCAAAATTTTTAAGCAAATAAATTAATTTCGGAGGAGTGGTTATAATTAACATTCCAGAGTTGCAAAAGAAGGGAAAGATTTTTTTACAAAAAAGAGAATATAAACAAGCAATTAAAATATTTGACAAAATATTAAAAGAAAATCCAAATTTCGTACAAGCATGGTCAAGTAAAGGTGTAGCACTCGAGCAGTTAGGGAATCATGAAGAAGCAATAAAATCTCTAAATACTGCTATAAAACTAGAACCTGGTTTTTCTGAAGCATTACATTTTTTAGGTAAAGCTCATGAAAGTCTTGGTAATTATAAGGAAGCAATAGAATATTATGATAAAATGTTAAAAATAAGTCCAGAGGATATTAGATCTTGGTATAATAAAGGAAATATATTATATATTCTTGGACAGATTGAAAAAGCAATAGAATGTTATGATAAAGTCTTAAGCTTAAATCCTAATTTTGAAAGAGTTCAAGAGAAAAAAGAAAATGCACGTAAATATATTGAAAAAAAGAGTCGAGACCTTAAAAAATTTAATGAATTATTCCAACAAGGCAAAAATTTTATAAATAGTGGAAAAAATGAGGAAGCTATCAAAAATTTTGAAAAAGCATTAAATATTAACCCAGACCACGCAGAATTATGGAATTATCATGGTGAAGCATATTTAAATCTAGAAAATTTTGAAAAATCAATTAATTGTTTCAATAAGGCTCTAAGAATTAGACCAGATTTAATAGTTGCTAAAGAAAATAAAGAAAAAGCATATGAAAAACTTAAAGAAATCAATGAACAAAAAAAACAAGAAGAGAAAAAAATTCCTACAACCAAAACAAATGAAATAGATGATGATTTCAATACTTGTATTTATTGTGGGGCGAAAGTAGATTCGAAAAAAAACCGATGTTATAGTTGTGGTGCGTTTCATAATCCAATGTTAATAATGCTTGCAAAAGAAGGGTGGAAGAGGGGTCAAGGGGGTGGCTTTTTTGCGACACTGATACAAACTTCCCCTTTCAAAGAAAAGAACGAGAATGGAGAATTTGTTAAAGGTTTAAATTTATTGGAAAAAATGCGTCTCAATGAAGCCATAAAATATTATGATAAAGTTCTTAGATCAAAGCTAAATAGGGAAGACTTGTGGAACAACTTTGGCGTTGCTTTTATGGGTCTAAAGAATCGGAGAGACGCTTTAAAATGCTATGATAGAGCATTAAAAATTAATTCTAATTACTACATTGGGCTTTATAATAAAGGAGCAATTTATTATGTATGCGAGAATTACGAAGAAGCGATAAACTATTTTGATAGGGCGTTAGAAATAAATCCTAAATGTGGAGTAGCTTATTACGATAAATATCTCGCTCGAGAAAAACTCGGAGAATGGGATTTTGGTTGGACATTTAAAGCAATGGAAAAGGGTATAAATATACTTGGAGCAGAGTTAAATCAGAGCTCTGCGATGGTGGACCTTGGAAATGGTAAAGCCGCAATACTGGGTTATTTCGTTACAATAATGAAAAATAAACGCAAATTAAGAGAATTATATGATAAGGGTAAGGAGTTGGCAGCTAACGGAAAGATTCAAGAAGCTATCCAGTATTTCGATAAAGGCCTACTAATAAATCCCAAGGATACGGATCTGTGGATGATTAAAGGTTTCGCATTATTGAATTTAGATAAAAATAACGAAGCTCTAAAATGTTTTGAAGAGAGTACAAGAAGTGATCCAAATAATATAGAAGCGTGGTTTTTTAAGGGGGGATCTTTTTTAAGAGAGTTTAGAGTTGAGGAGGCACTAAATTGTTACGAGCAAGTCTTAAGAATAAATCCATTTCACGAAAAGGCTCGACTTGGTATAGATCTACTAAAAAGAGCTCCTTCAATTGGTAAAAAATCCGTAAAAAATAAATGCCCTAGGTGTGGGGATCAATTACTCCCAAACGATAAATTTTGTGGAAATTGCGGACATCACCTTGTATAGATAAAAACTATTGGATTGAGTTAAAAATGGAAAATATAAAAAAACCTGATAAGTGTAAAAAATGTGGTGCAAAAATATCGAAAAACAAAAATTTCTGCACTCAATGTGGTGAACCGATAGAGCATATTGCACATACTTTAAAAGGTGATGAATATGTAATTAAAGGCATGTTAAATGAGGCAATAAAGGAATATGAAATAGCAATAAAATTAAACCCAGACAATTTTGTGGCTCAAAATAATTTGGGAACAATTTTTAAAGATATTGGACGATTAAATGAGGCAATTCTGCATTCAAAAGAAGCACTTAGAATTGATCCAAATAGTTTTATACCCCACAACAATCTAGGGGGTGCTTTAAAAGAAAAAGGTTTGTTTGATGAAGCAATCAAAGAATTCAAAGAAGCATTACGGTTGGATCCTGATAGTCCAGATGCTCATAGCAACCTCGGGGCAACTTATAGGGCAATAGGTTTAGACGAAGAAGCAATTAAAGAGTATGAAGAGGCAATAAGAATAAACCCTGATTTTTACATGGCTCACATGAACTTAGGAAACATAATAGGAATTAAAGGAAAAATTGAAGAAGCAATAAAGGAATTTAAGGAAGTGATACGAATTAAACCTGACTTCCCATTAGTTTACATGAACATGGGTTTTTTTTTCGAGTCTATAGGAAGTGATAGTTCTGCCTTGGAGGCTTATCAGAATTGTCTTAAATATAAAACGCCACAATTCGAACAACACATACCGACCGTTGAAGAACGAATACGAGAAATTAATGAAGCGACATTAGATGAAGATTTTAAAAGATTAACTAAAAAAGCTATTAGTACAGCTGATGAGTGGGAAAAGGAGGGATTTAATTTCTTAGAAGCTGGAAAATATAGAGTGGCTCTAAGATGTTTTGACGAAGCTTTGAAATTAGAACCGAATAATGCAGAAATGTGGGCAAATAAAGGCACTACACTTGGAATGCTCGAAAAAATTGAAGGTGCAATTCTATGTTTAGATAAATCATTAAAAATTGATCCTAAACGAGTAAATACATGGAATAATAAAGCAATGGCGATGATAAACTTTGGTAAATCTGAAGAAGCGATAAAATGTTGTGATGAATCTCTAAAGATAGATAATACAAATGCACATACATTTTTCCTCAAAGCCTTGGCATATAAAAACCTCAATGATATTCAAAATGCCATTCATTTCTACGACAAATCTTTAAAGTTAGATCCTAACGATCCAACCTCATGGTATAATAAAGGAAATGTATATTTTGATATTGAAAAATTCGAAAAAGCAATCGAATGTTATGATAAAGTGCTATATATTGACCCAAATCACAGAGGAGCTATTGCAAACAAAAAATTAGCTCAAAATAACCGTAGTAAAATACCTAAAAATTTTAAAAAAAAATCACCAACTATAAAAATAGAATCAATGAACATAGAAGAATTAATGGAACGAATTTTAGAGCTTGAATCTATTGGGCAATTCGAAAAGGCAATTGATATGTTGGATCAATTTTTAAATGTAAACCCAACTGATGGATCTGCACAATTTTTTAAGGGTAAAGCATTGGTTGCTCTAGCAGACTTTGAACGTGCTATGATACATTTTCAAAAAGCTCAACAATTTGGAATTCGCTCACCATCACTAATGCTTTACTCCATTACAATAAGGGCGAATCTTGAGAAGATGAAGATACCTGATTTCTCACCAGATTATATAAGACAAATTGAGGTCAAACCAATTGGATTTTTTGCAAATGAGGAATCGTGGAATATCCAAGGTGCTACTCTTCAAATGCTTGCTCAATACGAAGAATCGTATAAATGCTACGAAAAATCTCTCGACATTAATCCAAATTATGTTCAAGCATTGAAAAATAAGAATCGTTTGATTTCTATTTTTAAGCAATCAAAATGTCCAAAATGCGGTCAAGAAGTTGAACCTAAAGATAGATTTTGTATGAATTGTGGATATAAATTTAAGTGAAAATAAATTTTCTATGTAAAGGTTGAATTTTACATTAAAATTATTGGATCGAAAATTTCACGAACAAATCGATTCAAACTTTATAAAATTTAACTAACGAAAATTGTACTCTAGACACATTTAAAAAAGTTTTTAGACTCCAAGTCTTTAAATATTCCTCAAATTTTTAGTATATTATCCTAAATAAAACTAAAAAAATTCTTTAAAAAAAGGAGAGAATGACATGTCTTATAATTTTGAAGTTAAAGAACAACCTACCCAACCTACTCTATCAATCCGAACAAGATCATCTGTGCAGGATTTACCCCAAATATTAGAAAAATCATATGGTGCCATTGCTCAATATCTAGGAGAGTTAGGAGAATATCCTGTAGGACCTCCATTTGCCGCATATCATAATATGGATACGCAAAATTTGGATGTTGAAATTGGATTTCCTGTTTCTAAAAAACTTTCTGGTAAGGAAGATATCAAAGCAAGTGAGATTCCAGGAGGAAAAGTGGCAACTTATCTTTATATAGGGCCTTATAGTGAAATGGAACCAGTTTACAACGAATTTTTTCAGTGGATTAAAGATAATGGGTATGAGACAACAGGAGTTGCTTATGAATTTTATTTAAATGATCCAAGACAAACTCCACCTCAAGAGCCGAAAACTCGAATATTATTCCCATTAAAATAATGATATTTTCATATGTACTACAAAAGTTCCTACTATATTTAAACCAAAACCTGCTAATACGGCACTAATTATAATTTTAAACAATATTGGAGCAGGGAGTACTACTCGGTAATACTAAATTCCAAAAAAGTATTATTATATAAAAATATTTTTATTGATAAAATAAAAGGTAAAATCATCTGCAGCCTTGGCAAAAAATTATTTTATGATAAATATTTAAAAATTTCAAGAACCAAAATTATTTGAAGATTTAATAAATTATTTTTAAATTTGAGATGAATAAACATTAAAGCTGCTGTATTTGAAGATGTAAAAAAAATTGTATATCGAGATGATTATCCTAAACCAGTTCCGGGACCTGATGAGGTAATTGTTAGAGTTCATTACTGTGGAATCTGTGGAAGTGATATTTCTAATTTTATCCATAAAATGTATCAAACACCTTTAATTATGGGACATGAAATCTCTGGAGAAATTGCAGAACTTGGAGAAAATATATCATACTGGAAAAAAGGAGATAAAGTTGTTGCACTGAACGTTGCACTTGAAATTGGGCAAGTAGCTGGAATGGGTATCTTTCAAGATGGAGGATTCGCTGAATATGTAAAAGTAAATCAAAATAATGTATTTCCTCCCCCAGAATCACTTTCCAATAGAGATGCTGTTTTGATTGAAACTTTTGCAAATGCAATTAGAGGTATAACACTATCTAATATTGGAAATAATGAAAAAATAATAATTATTGGAGCTGGTTCTATTGGTCTATCCTTTTTAAATACCTTAATAACAGAGAAGAATCCTGAATATATTATTGTAATTGAACCTCATGAATTTTTAAGGGAAAGAGCAAAAGAGATTGGAGCCACTGAGGTTTTTCCTCCTAAAGTAGTGAAAGTTAAAAAATTTATGAAATCCCACGGGAAATCTACTTTTATTTTCGATTGTGCTGGAAATGAAAATACGATAAAAATGGCTATGGATCTTATTAAAAAAGGTGGAACGATTCTACTTGAGGGGATTCATAAAGGAAGTATTGATTTTCCAATATTTACAATTAATTCTAAAGAAATTTGTTTTAAAGGATGTATGGGGCACGATAAAGAAGATATATTAGGAGCGATAAAATTATTTGAAGATAATAAAGTTAATCCCTCTCATTTCATTACAGATGTAATACCTTTAGACAAGATTCAAACAGGTTTTGAAAGATTTCTTAAACCCGGAGAAAGAGATTTTGTTAAAATCCTTGTTGAAATCTAATAAATTGATTTTTTTCTAATTTAAGTATCTATTTAATAAAAAAGAATATAAATAAATTTTTTATCGATTTGCTTTTTGCGCTTTTTTAATCACTGCTTTTTTCATTGTTTGGAGTATTTTAGTAGCATCTGGTGTTTTGAACTCCAATATTACATTTATTATTGCAGGTAATCCCGAATCTATCGCCCGCTGAAAGGCAGGTTGAATATCTTCTGGTTTTTCAACTGTTTCAGCATAACATCCAAAACCCTTCGCAATCTGAGCATAGTCAGTTCCTATAAGATCTACATTATAAAATCGTTTATCCCAGCCATATTTCTGCCCACTTTTAATCATACCCCACGCACTATTATTTGCTATTATATTTATGATTGGCAATTTGTATCTTATAGCTGTATCGAGTTCTTGGACATTAAATAGGAATGAGCCGTCTCCTACTATATTTAAGCATGGTTTATCCGGAAATGCAAATTTTGCGCCGATTACATAAGGAATCCCAACTCCTAAATGACCCATTGAAAGAGAAGCTAAAGTACTTCGTGGAGGTCTATGCTTTGTATTAACTTGCATCCAACAAAACGTAGCAAGATCACCGCCATCTATTGCAAAAATCGTTTCTTTTGGAAAAAAATTGAAGATTTCGTTTAGTAATCTTTGTGTTTGAATAGGAACTTTTTCCGAAATTTTTGGCTTTAATTCTAATTGCTTTCGTTTTTCTTTATATTCTTGAACTTGAACATTCCATTCAGAAAATTGATTTTCTTTAAGATAATATTCACTTTTTTCTAAAATTTGGGTTAAAGCCGCCTTTGCATCGGCTACTATTCCAATATCCGTCTTACGGTTTAATCCTATAACTTGAGGATCAATGTCCACATGGATAGTTTTTTGATTGGGTCCCCATAAGGGTGCACCTCCGAAAAATAAAGTGAAATCCCATTTACAACCCACAGCCATCACGACATCCGCGGTTTTGGCAATATTTTGCATATAAGTTGGTCCCACGCTCGTACCAACAAATGTTTCGTCATCCTCTCCCAATG
>JAHLWH010000199.1 GCA_019058015.1 Promethearchaeota archaeon
AATCAATAGAGATTTTTAAATTAATCGTTTCCAAAAATTCATTTAATAATTTTTGGAATTTATATAGCCAAATACCTAATTTCTTTAAAGATTTTATTTTGCTTTCAATCTCATTACTATCAAATTCTTCTAACCCTTTCGAAAAAAAGTCGTCTAAATTGGATTTAAACAGATTTAAATCCTTTATTAAGAGATCACTTTCATTTTTAAAATACTTTTGATTGAAACTTTCAATTTTTATAATTTCTTTAGTGATATTTGCAATATTTGATTTGATTAAGCTTATCGGTCTTATATGAGATAGTTCTTTTAAACCAGATTCTGTTATTTCATCCAATTTATTTAAATCAATAACTTCTTCTAATTCCATTCGAAGATTTTTTATTTTTTTCTTATCAATTTCAAGATTTTCTTTTAGGTTATGATAAATTTTATCAAATTCTTTAAATTTAGGCATATTCTGATTTAATTTATATTGGGAATTTTCAATTTTTTGCTTGATATCGTTAATTTTATCTCTTAGAATTTTAGCATTTTTCCTTAGGGTTTCAATTTTTTTATTTTGATCATTACTCTGGCTTTCTTCTTCTCGAGTAAGAATATTAATCTGATTAAAAATTTCCTTTTGTTCTTTTTTAAATTTAATTTGTGTTTTTTTTAAATTCCCGAGATTTTCTTCAAGCATTTTTTTTTGATTTTTAATGGATAAATAATCCTCTTCAAATAATTTTAATCTAGTGTTATATTTAATAATTGAATCATTTAATTTATTAAATAGAGTTATTTTAGTAGCAATTTCTGCTGATTTATTTCTTTCTTGGGCAATCTTTAATTCGGTATTTAATTTTTTTTTTTCAAAATTGAGCTGGTTTAATTTTAAGAATGAAATACAATTTCCTAAAAAAGAGATATATTTATCTAAAAATTCAATATTTTTTTGAGTTGTTTGAGTATATTTTGCTATAATTTCAATAAAATTAATATTGTCAATCAGACTTTTCTGTTCTTTAGAATTTTTTTTATATAAAATCAGTAACTTTTCTAAGCTTATTTTTGGAATTTCATCAAGAAGGTAGATATAATTACCCAATTGAAGTTGATCTAAATCCTGAGAAAGAAATTTACCTTGAATAATATTAAATTTATTTTTTATTTCTACTGAAAAATCTTTAATTTTTATTATAAATGAATCAGAATTAATCAGTCTAAACCTCTTTTAGTTTTTTTTTGAATTTTATTTAAGTGTTTTTCAAATTCTTCTTCCTTTTTTTGCTTTCTTTTTCTAATAACTTTTAAAGGATCGATATCAGCTTCATTATTTTCTATTATATCTCTACTAAATATATCTTGTTTTGTGGTTTGGGTTGATTCTTCTTTCTTTTCCATTTCCTTTTTTTTATCAGCAGGAGGGTGTTCTTTTTTTTCTAATTTAGATAAAGAATCTAATTTTTTTCTTTTTTTTTTACGTTTTAATCTTTGAAATTCATCTTCGGAAAGAGTAAATAATTTATCATAAGATTTGAATCGTGTATCTTGTTTTTCTTTTAATCTATCAAGCTCATCCATTTTCTTTTTTTTGTCTAAAGTAATCTTTTGGGTGGCAAATTTATTTTTAGGAAATCTGGATTCTGAAGTTATCATGAATTCTTTAAAAGAAATTTTGTTTTTTATGTATTCTTTTTTAAACTCATTAATAATTTTATAGTCAATGTTTTTAGGAATTTTATTTAGTTCAATATTTAATAGTCGTTCCATCTCATTTTGATAAAATTTTTTTATTTTATTTAGGGTTGTTAAAAAATCAGGGTTATTCTTTAATACATCAACTATTGACTCCCAAAAATCAACATCGAGTGAAAAAATAAAACTTGTTTTTTCTAAAAAAGATGATACTTTCTTGTTTTTAATTAATGAAATACCGACTTTTTTAAGAGAGTCTTGAGAAATGTTTTTTTCTGTTAAAATGTTTTTTATTGTAAGAATATATTGAGATAATAGTAAGTCTTTAAACAATAACCAATTTTCTAAGTTAAGTTCAGAGTTTTTAGATAAATTTGAATATATTGCTTCTAATAAGTTATCTAAATCATTAAAAAATTTTTTTCTGTCATTCTCTATTAGATCTGGTTTTTTGAGAAAATTTTTTAGAGTTTCTTTATAATTGAGATATAATTTACTAATTAAATTTAATTTTCCTTGAATTATATCTATAGAATTAGTTAATTCTTTTATTCTATCTACAGAAAAGATTATATTCTCTGATTCCATCTTTCGATTTTTTATTTATTATTTTTATATAATCAACAGGAAATTTTTGGATATATTAATTATTAAATTTCACGAGGACCTTCAAGATGATTATGGTTTATTCTTAATATTTTTTTATCCCTGGAATATTTCCTTTCAGAAGCACTCAAAAAATATTGTTGTTCAACATGGATTTTAGTACCTCCCACTAATTCCAAGGAATGGACAAAATTTTCATAAGTTAAAATGTCAGATTTTAATGCTTTAAATAGAGCAACTCTCACTCCACGCTCTAAATCTGCACCTGTGTATCCACGCGTTAAAAATAAAATTCCTCTATTTTCGATAATTGTTTTATCATTCCATAATGCATTCGAATCTTGTATGGATTTCTTTTTACTCATTAAAGATTTTAATTTTTCTTCCTTAGATTTTAATAATGCATATTCTTTGTTTAAACTAACAAGAATTACATCATCTACCCCAATTTTTGCGTTACTAATTTTATTAATAAAAGACTCAATTATTTTTTTCCTGAGATGAAATGAAGGAAAATCAAATTTCAAATGAAATGTAAATCTTCTCCAGATTGCAGAGTCTAATTGGTCTTGATGGTTAGTAGCACCTATAATTGCTAATGGTGTTCCAAAGTAATTTATTTTATCAATTATTTGTAAGAAAGATATTACAGCTCTTTTAATTTCGCCTACTTCGTGAATATTCGATCTTTCAGAAGCAATTGCGTCAATTTCATCAAAAAATAATATAAAAGCTCCATTTTCTTCAGCAATCTGAGCTGATAATTCCACTACTTTTCTAATATTTTTAACGGTATCGCCTAATAGTGCAGAAACTAATCTGTCAGACTCTACTACACACAATGGGATATCAAATTCCTTTGCAAATGCTCGAGTTAAAGAAGTTTTTCCAGTTCCAGGTGGTCCATATAGGAGGACAGTTAAATTTGGAACTAATTTAGTCTTTTTCAATTTTTCAACAACTTCGGTATATTTTTTTAACGAACTGAAAAAATCTTCAAGCCTTTCCTTTAGAACCTCATTTCCTAATATATCACTAACATTCTCTATTATTTCATTCGGTAAATAAACCGTTCCATACTTATCAAGCCTTTCTTTAATTTCATCATCTGTATATGTAATTTTTTCTTACACCCCTTCTTTATTTTTTTTTCTTATTTTATTTAAATATTCACTTAAATCTAAAATTAGTTCCTTAATGCAATCTATGCTAGAACCTGCAAAATTAAAAATTTCTTTTCTATATTGGACAGAATCCCGGATTTTCATCCTATCTAATTTTAAATAGTTATTAAAGCATAGAAGTTTCATCATATAAGGTATTACTTTTTCTTGAGTTTTCAAACTAGTAAAAATAGGATAGAAAATATTATGATCACTTAATTGACATTTTAAAATTGTCGAAAAAATAATAAACGCAAATGTCATAGAAATCCAATTAATTAGTTCTTTAGATAAAAAACCTCGACGTAAAGAAACGAAGGCAAGATAACTTAAAATTAGAGTCTCATTACTGAATTGAGGTATCAACCTAATCTTGCCATCGGATTGTTTATTTTCTCTAATGAAATCATTTTTAATTAACACATCTATAAAATCATACTTAGGAGCAAGAAAAATTTCATCTAGAACTCTTAATCCTAAGCGTTCGCAAATTTTTTCAATTGCTTCTTGCTCTTCATGAGCAATATTATCAATAAACGCTTCAAAAACATCATTGATCAAGATTACCGGAATTTCTATGTTAGAATCTTCAGGACAAGGATAATAATTAGGATCCAAGTTGTATAAAGAGGTTATATTATTAATTATTTGGTATAATTTTGGAGAAATACCGGGAATTTCGAAGAAATCCGGGTTATCCACAGTTTCCCTATAATATGTATGTGGGATCATCATATACCTTTGACATTCATACCAATTTACTGATGTTTTATTCAACTTCATATAAATTTCTTCAAAATTTTTACCAATAGGCAACAAAAGATCTTCTAAATATTTGTAAAGAAGATATAAATATGTAGAATTTAATTTTTTTTGATCTGGGTTTGTAATATTTATTAATATTTGTAAAGCACTTATGCATTCATCAAAAAATTCAATTAGATAATCTTTAATATCTATAGGCTCTAAATCCTCAGAATATTTGTATATAAAATTTTTAATATTTTCAAATACTTTACCTCTATAATATGCCGAGAATTCGGATAAAGCCCTCACTCTCTTCACTAATCGTTTTTCTTCGTCCATTTTTATCTTATCAAAAATCTTTATGTCCATCATCACTTCCAAACTCATATTTTGGACAGTTCTTTTTGTTTCTTTGAGGATTGGAACCAGATGACTTAAATATGTTAGATATCTTGCGAAAATGTCTGTCCATTTTTCTCTAACCATAAAAGTCTTCTCCTAAATTCTTAATTTAATCTTCAATAGAAGTATCTACTATTACTTCTGCGAAAATTGAACCTATACTCACGAATATATCAATTTCGACACGACACAACTCCCCGAGAATCCAACGGTTTATATCCTTCAATATAAAGCGAGTCTGGTTGTGGATCTTTCTTCTAACCTCTGTTGTGTCAATTGCTTTCAACCACTCTCCACCACCCAATCGATAGGCGACAATCTTTATGAGCGGCTCTAATAAGTCTAACAACACCTCTTTCATCATCCAGGACTTGGGAATAACACTCATCCTATTGGAATCGTATGAAGGGTCTTTAAGAATTGGATTGGTCTCATCAACGTCAAGTTTAGGCATAAGTGAGATCAAAAAAATTAAACTAAATATGTTACAGATACCGTTTACTGTATAAACACCGCCTATTTTCTTTAGATCATCTCTATGAACTGAAATATTGGCTAAAAACAAAGAGATGAAAACTGTTTTATCGAATTTTTCTGAGACCATTTTTTCTCCAAGTACTTCATCAGTATAAACATATTCACCTTCTAGGATTTCTAATATTTTTTCAGGAAACGTGTAAAAAGTATAAACTTTTCGCTCGCTTTTCCTTTTATCTTTTTCAACGATCAATTCTTTCGCTTCTAAACCGAATAAATCCACAAGATCTTGCAAACTCTCTTTTACATATTTACGTGCTTTATTGGGGTCAGAAAACATTGCGTAAAATTGATGATCTACAATTTGAAAATCCGGTCCTTTACTAAACGCCTCAACTAATCTATCAATGACAGTTCCTTGAACATTTAAAGCGATTGTTTTGCTTCTTGATGATATAAAACCATTAATTAATTCATTTATTATAAAATCTTGATCATGAGAGCGAGATTTTATGATACGCTCAAATGCTTCAGCCAGATCTTTGGTTTTTGGGAAAAAAGCATTTTGAATTTTCTCATTAATTGATTTTATAAATAGATCTCCATTATTTTGTGGAAAATAATCTCTCATTACTTTCAATCGTTCGATCAAGGCTTGCTTAGCACCAGGAATATTATCAATATCTCTTTCTTCTAGTTTCTTAATAGATCTATCAATATTTTTAGAGAATTCAGTAAGTAATTTTTCCCATTCAAGATTATCGATCCCACTCATTTATTCAATCACCTTAATCGTTTGTATTAAATTTTATCTTATTTAGCCCAACCTATTTCTTTTTGTAATTTTTTTAAAGCATCAATTAAAAGAGGGACTTCTGATTTATCGTAAATATTTGGTGAGCCTGTTCCTTTTTTTGTAGTCCAAGATAGTTGTCCTCCATCACCAGCTTCATAATATCCGTATTTTAATAGTTGTTGTAAATTCCTTTCCCATGCATAGAATCTTAACCATTTCTTATTGGGGTTATCTTTTGAATATATAACAGCTATAGCTTTCCATAAACTCATTAACCATTCTATAGTAATACCCGCTACAGGGAGATAAAAATTAATAGGAAAATTGGTTGAGAATTCTAATGGGAGATCTTTAGGATCAATATTAAAAATAGGTTCATTACGAGATTCCAAGATGATGATCTCGCCACAGTGTTCACATTCATAATGTGTTTTTCTTTTACTTAATGTTAATTTTTTACTACAATTCGGGCAAATTTTATTTTCGAGAATTCTATACTTTAGAATTTTTAAACGCTCATTTTGAATTGCTTTATCTTCTGTTTCTTTTTTTTTTTTTTCAAATCCTTTAAAATTACCCCAATATTCGTCAAATGAAGAATTTATTTTTTCCAAGGATTTGATTAAATTATTCAATACTGCTGATTCAGTTATTTTGAAAAAGCCTGCATGTGTATTTATTTCTTTTTTCCACCAACTAAGTCTGATATATTTAGAGTTGCTTAAATAGGAGCTATGACAGAGTAATGCTGCCACCCACCTATTTGGAGATTTAGAAATGGTAATTCCTTTTTCACAAATTTCATATTTCTTATTTAAACTAGCGTTGTTATGAAAATAATCTCCTTCTTGAATTTCTCCAATAGTAGTTTCTTTCTTTTTTTCAATTTCTTTGATCTGTCCTTTAATTATTTTTTTACACTTTGGACATTGAAATATTTGCTGAACGAGTTGTTCCATCTCAACGTTACATACAGGGCATTTAATAATCGGGCACCTTCCTTATTTATACATTTATAATTCTATATCGTTCATAATCTAAATTAAGTAGCTTTATTTCATTTTTTTCAAATTTAGATACTTCTTTTTTGATATTTACTAATTCTTCTCTTAATTTGACTAATTTATCTTTAATTTGATTTAAGATATTATCTTCGTTGTATGATATTTTAGTAATAAATTCTAAATAGGTATATTTTTTTCCCTTTCCAGAATAGTAATTTTTAATTTTACTTAATTCTTCATCAATTTCATTTAATCTATTTCGTTTTATAAGTAAATTTATAAGGATAGAATGCCATTTTTTAAAAATTTCATTTTCTTTATCTACAACTTCCTCCAGATCAAATTTAGCAGGTAATTTTTTTACGTTTTCTTGCATATATTCAAGAATGACTTTATTAATGTCTATTGCCTCTTTGATAATTCTGAGATTTGATTTTTTATTTAATATAGGATCATATAGTTCAATGAAATTGGAGACTTTTTCTAATAATTCTTTAAACCTGTTATAAAATTCATTAATTGTGGTTTCGACCTTTATTGTTTGATATGGATTTCCTAAATCATCTAAAATTTCATACAGATCGTCTGCTAATAAATAATTTTCCTTACCAATTTCAAATAGAAAAGGATGAATTATATCGCTATTTTCGCACATAATTCCCTTCAACCTTGAGATGGCATAGTGAAAATTTCGTTTTGTTAAAAATGTGAATTTTTTTGAGATAATAGGAAATAATGTATTTTCTGGAACAATTATCTTATTCTCTTCAATTCTTATCGGTTCCAAAATTTTAATTAAAAAATCATCTTCTTTCTTTTCCAGCTCTTTTAAAGATCTTAAATTTTTAATTATTCCTAAATCTATTAAAATTTCGGTCAGTTCTTTATTTGAATATAATTCCAAATCGCTTTTGAGAATTTCATCCAAATTCATTAATCTTTTAAATGAATTGAGCCAAGATTCATCTAATAAATTTTTTAACATATCGTTTCGAATTATGTAAAGATATAATAGAATATAGCGAATCTCAACATTTTCAAATACTTTATTTATAAGATTTTTATCTACTTCAATGGATAATTGCTTATGCTGTTCCATTTCTTCCAACCTACTTTAATTTATATGATATTAAATAATTTGATCTAATCAATGTAATCTATTCCAATAAGATAATTAAAAAGAGATACTAAAATTATTATACCATAACATAAAAATTTTTCTATTTTACGGGAAATGGGTAAATTAAAAAGAGAAAAATTTTTTACTCTTAAAAATTATTAAAAATTAAAAGAAAAATAACAAATATTACAAAGACGGGAAATTTTATGGGCCGAAGGAAGAAAAGAAAGAAAATTTATAAAAAATCGCGCAAACTTCCCAAAATCTTCACATGTCCATCATGTGGCTCTAAATCAGTTAAAATAGAGAAGAAAATAAAGTTAATTACATATTCAATAAAATGTATTGATTGTGAGCTAGAATGGGAGGCACATCTGCGCTCAGAAAATGAGTTATATGATATAAATGGGGAAAATGTAAAAAACTGCTCTATTTGTGGTGGAAAATTAAAAAAAACAGAATTAAAAGATAAAATTGTCAATTTAGTTGAAGTTAAATGCGGAACTTGCGGATTACAAAAAGAGGTTTTAGCCCGTTCTATTGAAGCTGCTGTAGATTTTTATGGGTCATTTATTGACATATATTTTACAGATCAAGAATATCATCGTTTAAAGGGTAATATTAAAGAACATCAAAAAGAGAAAAATTGGAACGAATTAGCTTTAACTTATTCACTTCTATCAGATATTACAAAAATTAAAGCCTCAGAATTATCTAAAGAATATATTTCAACAGGAGAAGAAGAATTACTAGAAGAATCTAATAAATGGAGAGATGAAGCAGCAAACTATAAATTATTAGAAAGAGATTTACGTGAAAAAATTAAACAAGAAGGTACTGGCGTTGATCTTGAGGAAGAAATAGAGGTAGAAGAAAAACTAGCAAAAGATAAAACGCTTGAAGAGGTTTTTGATGATCCAGGATTCCTAGAGTGGTAATCTTTTAAAATTTTTCTTTTAATTTAGAAACTCTATTTCTTATTGATTGTTTTGGGTTTTTAGCGAAGATAATCTTTTCATTTGGATAAGATTTAAAATAATTCATAATTTCATCTGGGATATTTTCCCAAATTGGTATTTTTACGAAATAATCGAAAAAATGTTTAAATTTTATATTTTTCTTTTTGAAAAAATAAGCCCATCTATAATATGCTATTCGATTGAACGTTTTTATTAAACTGATACCCATTGGATTATACTTGGAACTTAAGAACGTTGCGAGGTAAGACCACATTTTTTGAGTTTGTGGTATAGATTCTGGATAAACAGAATCTGATAAAGGTCGTATAAAAATCTCATGAATTGTTATAATTGGTATCAATTCATCTACTAATTTTAATATTTTTTCTCTATAATTAGGATCATTAACAGACATTGTAGTAATTTTCATCATTTTTCTTTTTGCATAATTAAGATGTCTCTCTTTAAAATATAACCACATCTTTGCCATGTCATCTCTTAATTCCTCAAGCTTTTCAATGATTTTTTCTTCATTGAACTCGATTTTATATTTATTTCCATATTTCCTTACTAATTTTAATAAAATTGAATCAGATTCTTCTTGTTCTAATTCATATAATCCATTTCCCTCTTGAGTATAACTGAGCTTATGTTGTTTAGGAGAATGAACTGTATGAGTATATAATGGAGTAGTCCATAATTTTTGTCTAATTTTATCTAAGATAATATTTGTTAACTCAATATCTTTTACTTTTTGCAAGTCTTTCGATAAAGGAATAACTTTTCCTTTCCTTAATTTAAATCTTATTTTATCAATAAGTGAAAATTCCTTTAATTTTTCTGCGATTTCCTTTCTTAATTCTTTAATTCTTAGAGTAATAGCGTTATTAGATGAAATTAATTTTTTAATATAAGGGTAAAAATCAATATGATATTTTTTTTTTATAAAAGTATTATCAATAAGGGGGATTTCCTTAAATCTTTGCCCTCTATATTTCAAAATACTCATTGCATGATCTCCTATTGAATAAGAAAATACAACATTTTCTAAGGTTTGATTTAAATTATCATAATTTCCGATTAATTTAGGTCTTTTTATTTTATAACCATGTAAAAGTGTGTCAACTCCTTTAAATCCATCTTTAAATTCTGAAATTATCACAGATTCAAATTCTCCAGGATGATGTCTATTTAAATTAAAACGTTTTTCAACAAGGGAATTCGCTTGATTTACTTTATGAAAAACTGTATAGCCCCATTTTAATAATGGATTAAGGAATCTCAATAAACCAATATTATGTTCATAAAATAAGGGATTAAAAATGATTGGAAAACCAAATCCACGAGAAAAATTGTAAATAAACTGAAATACAGACCTTTTTTTTTCATTTGGTAATACACCTGGAAAATCAAAGTTAAATGCAACTCGTGGAAAAACAGCATCCATTCCAAGATTCATCCATGCCTCAAACAAATGTATTGCATCGGGAAATCGAAAAGCATCATTTTTTTTCATAAATTCTATATTTAGAGAATTCAATGTGCTCGGAACAGAAAATAACCAATCGGAATTTTCTTCTAATTCTTTTATACTCTTTTTAAATCTTTTTAAAACAATTGGTTTCATTTTTTTTTGAATATCCTTCTTTTTTCTATAGTAATTATTCATCACTCGTAATAGTGATATAATTTCTAGAACCCTCTTCTGAGAATCATGTATTACCTTTACTGTTTTTATATTTTCAGTCATATTCTACTTAATAAATTTAGTTAAAATATTAATGAAAATCTTATTTAAAACATTAATGATAATAAAAATCTTATTTAAAATATTAAAACTATTATAAAGTAATTATTTTTTAATCTTTAAACAAAATATATGAAATGAGTAATTAATTCGCAATTTGAAAGAGAGAAAATTATATTTTTACTTTTATTTTATTAATAAAACGAGAGAGAAATAAATATTAAATTTTATTAATCGAGAATCAAAATTAATGAATTAGGTATTTTATTGAGGGTGAAATATATAAAATTATTATATTTTTTTTCTTTTAGAAAACAATTCTTTGAGCTCTCCCATAATAGCACCTCTTAGAGAGATTGGATTAGCTGCTCTCGCTGGTTCAGGACCAGCGGGTGGACGTCCCGGAGGTGGTGGAGGCGCTCCTGGCGGAGGTGGTGGAGCTCCTGGGGAGCGAGCCAGACTTCCAGCTCCTGCTGATACAGCCGTAGCTCCTTGAGCAGTTCTTGTTTCCAGTGAAGTGAGCCTTCCTTCAATTGAAGAAATTCTTGAATTTATAACAGATAAGCTTTGATCTACTAAATTGGGAATTTTTAACACAATTTTCATTATACTTTCAATGATATCTGCAAGTCCTTGGAGTTTTTCATCAAGTGGTGCTTTCCGGGTTGCAGCTAACATTGAATTAAATTCTTCGGCTATTTTTATCTTCCCCTATGAAAAAAAAATTTTTCTATATAATTATAATCGATTAAATATTTATTTTTAATTATTTACCTTTTTATTTTTCAATGATTCTAAACCAATATTTAAATTTTTTTAAATTCAGTCAAATCCAATAGTAGAATCTTTTAATTTATTCCATAAAGAATTAACTTCATTCCTCGTCGATTCAATATGTTCAACCTTCTTCAAATAACGTCCTTTAGATCTGTCAAACTCCTTTTGTATGTTTTTAAATTCTTGGTCCAACATTTCTAGTTTCTCTCCTTCAATTAATTTGTTCTTAGATATTTCGATTTTTAAAGCTTTATGAACAACTGCTTTTCTTTTTGAAGATACATCCTTTAATGCTTCAGTTAATTCTTGAAATTCTTTATGTAGATATTCTCTTTGTAATCCTAGATCTTTTATGGCGTTAAGAAATTTTTTATTATTTTCATATATTTGTTCATTATCATGAATTATTTTTTGAATTATTTTCCCATCGTTCTCATCGATATTAGACATTTTTTCTCTTGCTAGTACTTTCATCTGTTTATACACATCTCGAGCAGTTCTTAAAAAAACTTCTCGTGCAGAATTTTCTTTGATTATAAGGTCAGATAATTTCATATGCGCTGCTGTAACACTCTTTTGAGAGCCAATCATTTTATTCCAATTCTTTACGAGTTCCACTTCAAATTTTGCTAAATCTATCTCATCCTCGGGTGTTAATATCGGCAATTTGATTTACTCTTTTTTTTATTATTTTATTTTATATATGTTTTTAATATTTTTTAAAAATTTACTAATATTTAGGCTAATTCTCAATAATTCCCGTTAGTAAATTTTCTTCTCGTTTTGATTTGATGATCTTTGTATCAATTTTCTTTCCAATTAGTGGAATATTTTTTTGAGTTTTATTTAGTAGAACTTTAATACCCCAATCATCATCAATTTTTGCAATGTATTCAGTATCCCATCTACCTATAGAAATTATTTGGCTTTTAACTAAATTTCCCTTCTGAATTGAAAGAGATAAGCTTTTTCGTTTATGAATTCTAAAATCTCTAGGTCCTAATTTTAATTTCATATTATGCTTCTTTTCTAAAGTATTCAACTGTTTGTAAAAAAAACCCCAACTTTTAGGTCTAATTTTTTTTATTCTCCTTCCAGTTTTATAAATTAAGTATTTTTGAATTCCAATTCGAATTTTATTAGGAGTATCTACTTTATTCTGGTAATTCTTTACAAACCGAATTAATTCTTCGATATCTTGATCATTTACCTTAGGAATCCAAACGGGGGCAATAACAAGATCAATTTTGGATTCCATAAGAAAATCAATCATGGCCAAAAGGTGTTGGAGTTGATATCCTTTATAATCACTTAAATATTCTGCTTTATCTTGATCAAGTGTATTTAGACTGATATTAATTTGAGATAATCCAGCTTTTTCAAGCTCAATGATACTTTCTTTACTCAATAACAGCCCATTAGTTTGCATAGAAATTTTGTATATTCCATCTATTAATTTTAATTTTTTAATTAGCTTAATTAAATCCTTATATAGTAAAATTTCTCCGTATGGGGCGATATGTATTTCTATATCGTTTTTTCCCTTGATTTCGATTAGAGGGACAATTTTTTCAATTAAATAATTAGTATCGACTATAAAATTAGTGATATAATCTCCCGCACTTACAAAACAATATTTGCAAACAAGATTACACTGAGTTAGAGGTTTGATTTCTAAAATATTTGTCCCACGATCTATTATTCCGATAAAATCTAAACCATATAGGGGAATTTTAGAGTTTTTATCTACATATATTATCTCAGAAGGCATGTCATAAAATTTTTTTTCTAAATTAAATTTAAATCTTATATCTTAATATAGCAGCAATACTTCCGAAACTGATTAATTGTTCTCCAGCAGAATGCTCACTACTAAAAATTTCTATTTTCCCGGTTTTTTTTTCAATTATATTTAATATATCTTCAAGTTCTGATCGTTTATCAAATGAGAGTCCTCTTAATAATTTATCAGAAATTAGTAGTATATCAATCGCTCCCATTTTCGCTGCATTTTTTATCTGATCCCAACCATAGGATACCAATCTAGTATCTTTCCCTAATTGTTCGATAAATTTTTCCATTAGATTAGTTTCATAAATTATTCGTGAAGTTCTTTTAATTTTTTCTAATTTTTTTGATTTCATAACTTCTTTTATTGCGCTAGAGGTTGCGGAACTCGAATTAATGACTTTAATTTTGTGAGCTAAACTTGGGTGACTCTTTTTTAATAGATCTATATATTTTTCTTTAAAGCCTCCGGCACCAGTAATAATAATTAAGTTTATATCAATTCGCTCTAAATTATCTGCAATAATTGTGTCAATTTTTCCAAAAAATTCCCCAATTTCTTTATTTCTTAGTGTTTTTTCATATCTTTTTCCGGGGATGTTATGCTTAATACTGGTTATTATTTTTTGACTATAATCCGAAATAATTGCAACCGTTGCTAATCCTGATTCAATAGCGATAATAAGGATTCGAAAAATTTGAACCTTTGAACATTTTTCTATTCGATTTAAATCTTGTTTCATCCATTTCTTTTTAATAATAGTGATTATAGAGCCAACAGAAACATTTAAAGTGTGATAAGAGCCAAGAGAAATTAAATCTTCAGGTCCAGATAAAATAATTCCTTTAATCCTCAGACGATTTGAATATTCATGAAATGCTACATCTTTTACTTCAAGAGTTAAGATCATAGGTTTGCGATCTCCAGAATCACCTTCCCTAAGGACAATACGTCTTGTAGTTTTCGATATAGCTTTATCATCCTTGTAAATTACATTAAATAAGACCCAAAGATCATTTAAACATTCTATTTGAACTTTTAATTCTCCTTTCTTATCGTCGAAATGCTTAATTTTCAAAAGAATTTCTCAAGCTCATAAAGATTAAATTTATCCATCTAGAAATAAATATAATACTCTATTTTATTAAAAATCATTAGACTCATTTAATTTTTCTATTAAGATTTATTCAAATTATCACATAAAAGCATCTGAAGTCTTAAATCTATTGAGAGTATCAAGACCAACATTAACTAACTACGGAAAACAAGGATTGGATTTAATTTATTTCAAAGATTATTTAGAGAGTCCGGAACCGAGATAATTGTTATTAATGATTTAGAGTCTATCTTTACTGAACAAGAAATGTTTCAAGATATTATTTCCTTATTACATTGTTATGCGATGTCAATGTACTCACGGAGAATAAAAGAATTCATAAAAAAAAAGAAGGAGGAATTTAAAAACGAGATTAGTGTATAAATTTAGGTATCATAAAAGTGTTCATTTAGATGTACTATGTTATATTTCCAAAAAGCTATATAATCACGCAAATTTCTATGTAAGACAAGATTTCTTTAACTTAGAGAATTGGCTTCGCTATCAAGATTTGAATTTTATTTTGAAAAATTCTGAAAGCTATAAATTATTAAAGGCACAGACGTCTCAACAAATGTTAAAAATCTTAGATAAAAATTGGGTAAGCTTTTTCAACTCACTAAAAGAATGGAGGAAAAATCGAAAAAAATTCAACGGAAGCCCCAGACCGCCGGGATATAAAGAAGATACTTGTTATTTTCTGATATTTACTAATCAAAACAGTAAAATCGTGAATAATAAGATCGTGCTTACCATGTCTAAATTTTTTAAAAGCACTTTCCCTCAATTTAAGGATTCAATAGAAATTAACATTCCTAAATATAAAAATAAAAATTTTAAGGCATATCAGCAAATACGCATTTTACCAAGAAAAAGATTTTATGAAATTGAAATTATATACATAAAATCGGTGGAGAAATCAAAATTAAATAATGAATTATATTTATCTATTGATTTTGGATTGAACAATTTAATAACGGCTGTAGAAAATAGAAATTCTGTGCCAATAATAGTTTCAGGTAAAGTATTAAAATCCATTAATAGACGATGGAATAAAAGAAAAGCCAAACTGTATTCTATAAAAGATAAGCAAAAATTAAGGTGGACAACCCAACTTGATTTTATTACCATAAATCGAAACTCAGTTATTAACGACTATTTACATAAAACATCACAATTTATAGTTGGTTATTGTTTAAAAAAAAAAATAGGAAATATTTGTGTAAGAAAATTGAAAGATATAAAAAGAAATATAAGAATTGGCAAAAGAAACAATCAAAATTTTGTTAATATCCCAATTCAAAAACTCAAGCAAATGATAACTTATAAAGCTAAACTTGTAGGAATTAAGGTCCATGAAGTAGATGAGTCGTATACTTCGAAATGTAGCTCATTGGATTTAGAACCTATTGAAAAACACCATAATTATATTGGGAACCGAATTAAAAGAGGGTTGTTTAAAGGCTCAAATTATTTACTCAATGCGGATGTAAATGGAGCCTTAAATATCTTAAGAAAAGTAGTCGGAGATGATTTTATACAAGATCTATCCGATAGGGGTTGCTGGTTTCAACCCGTGCGAATAAGGGACATGTTCCAAACTTCACATGAACAATTTTTATTAAAACCTATTAGTATTATTTAACATTTTTAATAAAATTGATAACCTAGTGAATATTTTAAAAAAAAAGTGAGGAAAAAAATAATTAAAATAAGATTATTGCTTTTCTAAAGCCTCTTTTACTTTTTCCAATTCTTCCTTTCTTTTTTCACGTTCGGCTTTTATTCTGTCTACTTCTGTTTGGTCAACAGGGCTTAAAGTTTTACCCTCTTTAATCGCTTTCTTTATCTCATCATCAAGTTGTGGCATTTTCCTTATCCCTACATCTATTGTTTATATATTATGATCATACAAAATCGGTATATTTATAATTATCTAGATATTTTTAAATCAACTACAACTTGAGTTTCATCAAATTTGATGAGGCTCCAGATTCATAATAGTTATCAATTATTTTGATTACTTTAAAACCATACTTTTGATATAAATGAATTGCGACATCATTGTCAGTTTTTACATTTAGAATAATTGATTTAAATTTATTTTTATTTTTTATTTCTTTTAATGTCCTTTTTAATAGAAAGGAGCCTAATCCTTGATGTTGATACTCTTCTCTTATTAAAAGATTTATAATATTTGCCCTATTTTTTACACCCTCAATTGAAATAGAAAATCCAAGGATTTTTTCTGTTTCATCTACTAATTTTATGAACAATAATTTATTTTTAAGTAATTTTTTTAGAAGATCCATAGAAAATGCATCTATTCCAAACATTTTTTCTTCTAAATAAGAGATCTCCTCTATATCTTTATTTGTAACATTTTTTATTATCATTGATAATGGCAATTTCATGAGCAACTTTACTAATAAATATATTATTCTTTAAAAATATTAATTAAGCTTATTGGTGTTTTCTCAGTTATTTGATAATACATGCCGCGAAATGGTGTTCCTTCAATAATATAGCACTCTAATTTGTATTTTTTTAATTCTCTGACAAATTTTTGGTGAATTGGAATATACCATGGTAAATAAATTTTTGACTCTTTAAAAGAAAAGAAATTCTTAGGTAAGTTTAATTTTGATATGACATTATCGCGAAACTCCCTTAGAGACACTTCTTTACCTTCAATTTGTGCATAAATAAGAAGACCTGCATTATTAACTACTTCATAGGGCGCCTTAATACTTCTTGCTCTCCGTTTATATCGATTTTTTAATTGATAATGATCCTTTAAAATAATGGGACAATAGTGAAGATTTAACTTTGTTTTTTTTGCTACATTTTCAATTAGTTTGAGAGCTGATTCTTCGCTGTTTTTAACAGATGCAATTGTTCCTTCTTTTAATAAAAATCCTTTAGATTTAAGAGTTTCACTATTTGGAAAACACATTTCAAATTCATTTAAATTGATAAAATCACAATTAATTTTATCTAAATAAAAGATAAATTCTTTTAAAGTTTTCAAATTCTTTTTATCAGGAATTACCGGAACTTCTGCACCCACAGACATACTTTTATTTAACGCATATTTAATATTATTCCAATTCTCCTTAAAAGGATGAAATCTTATCTCATCTAATCCTGCCAAGGATAATTTTTGCGCTAATTGCTCATTAAAATTAACTCCATTGGTATATAGATGTATATGAAAATTAGAATCCATTTTTTTTTTTAAAAAAATTATATAATCCAGGGTCTGATTTATATTATTAGGGGCAAGAGGTTCTCCACCAGTTATTGAAACACCATTGGCCTTTATAAGATTAATTTCTTTTAATACATCTTTAGAATCTTTAACCTGAATTTCATCAGCGTATGTTATTTGTTTATTTTTTCTTTCTTCTGAGATAGGACAATACCAAGAACAATGATCAGGTTTCTGACAAATTCCATTAAGGAATAGAACGACCTTTTGTCCCTTTATACAATATTTACATCCCTTAGGAATCCCACGAATAAAATAAGATTCACCTTTGGTTTTATATAATTCTGCTCGTGTCAATCTTATTTAACCTCAATCGTTCATGAGTATCCTTCTCACAAGAGAATTTCGATCACTAATATCCTTTAACACTTTTTCAAAATTATCCTCTAAATTTAATTTTTCATGTAGGAAAACTCCAGTTCTGCCAACATTATCCCTTCTAGTTAAAACGCGTTTTCTTTGAAATATAAATTCTAGATCAATATTCAACAATTTTGAAGCATATAATTCATTATTTTTAAGTTCAAGCTCATTATGACCGTATTTAGTTGGTATCTTTAATATTAAATTTTTGTCTGTGCCTGGAACCCTTTCATTTTTTGAAAGTTTATCTAAATCAAGACAACCACCAAATTGATACAGTTGAAATGATTTTTTTATGAACCTTGTTAAAGGAACTGTTAAACATTCTTGCTCGGATAAGTAAATATTTGCCTTAATTGTATCTCCCGGAGTTGCTTGAATTATATCCTTTGCAAAAATATATTCTCCATTCTTATCAATAATAACCTCTAATTTGTATGTAGGA
>JAHLWH010000200.1 GCA_019058015.1 Promethearchaeota archaeon
ATTTCAAACATAGAAGAATTAAACTGAATAGGTGGTATCAAAATTATTTTCAATTCTGGGAGCAATATCTCGCTATAATTTGAAATAAAATGATTGCGAAAAAATTTAAATGTCATCACTATCTTTTGTAACCACCCAAAATTATGTCAAGATTTCTCAATTCTTAAAATTTTTTATTTAAATATAACCATTTTATCTCCATTTCAATATAAAGAGAATAAAGATTTGGGGATTTAAGTGAGAAATTTGGTATTAGAAATGGAATTTTTTGATGATATTTACGAAATTAATAATTTAAAGGAAATAAAAAGATCTTTAAATGCTTTACTCGAAGTTCGCGAAGAACAATTGAAACGTCAGATTATTAATATAATTTTGAAAGATTTAAAAGAGAAATTTTCTGATAATTCTTATAAATTATCAGTTAACATCGCATATGATAATTCGAAAACCGTAGGATTTGTTATCGCTCAAATAAATCCATTTTTTCAAAGTTATGGAAAGAAATGTGCTACTTTTGGTTGGTTACGAGCACAATCATTAGAAATTTGTAAAAAGCTTATGAATACATGTGAAAAATTTGCTATTGAAAATGGCTTCCGAAAAATTCGAGGACCAATTAATTCTCCGAAAGGATTAGGTGGAATAGGAGCTCAAATTAAAGGATTTAATGAAGAATTGCTTTATGGTGTTGCTTTCAACCCGCCGACTATACCAACATTTTTAGATAAGTTGGGTTATAAGAGAGATGCAGAGTATATTTGTGTTTATGTTTCAGAAAAAACATGGAGACAAGGAAAGGACCTTGATGAGAATGTTCGTATTGGATACCTTTCATTAAATGAGATGGTTGCAAGAAAAGATGAATTTTTAAATTTAATCTCCAGTGCTTTTGATTTTATGTTACCAGATCATTCAACCAATCGAGCTAAAGATGTAATAAATCAGTTAGCTGCTGTTCCTCGGGAATATTATAAATTATCACACAATTTTAATCCAAGAGATTATTATAATTTTCCAGCAGTTGTAGAAGCGTGGGAATCATGCGACCTTGAGAATGTCATGATATGGGCACCTCTAGCTTTTGATCGAAAAACTGATAAGCTCATTGGAGTGATTTTTTGTCTTCCTGATTTATATCAATTATGGACTGGTAAACGAATTTCACGAGTTAATACCGATACTGCAATTGTCGATCCTAGATATACCGGTAAAGGAATCTTTTCATCATTAAATAATCTTGTACAAACTACTATGGGCTTTTTCGGAGTTGATTATGTTGAAGGATGCTACATCTGGAATAAGAATGAAAAAGCAGTTCAATCAATTTTTCCTCATTCAAAACCAATTCGAAAACATATTGTTTTTCAAAAAAGGTTAAGAGCACATAAGAAATAAAAAGATTTTAATAAATATAAAAATATTTTTTACTTCCTTTTTTTAAAAATTATGGTTTTTAGTTCATTTTATCCAATAAATAATTAAAATTATGTTAAATAATTTTTTTAATTAATATTAAAATTCTATCTGAAGATTTTTTTAAACTTTTAAATCCAGGTGAATGAAGACTTTTGAAAATTTTATTTTTAACTTGATAATTTACTGTGCTCATTTTAATTCCTATTTTATTACATACGTGTACAAAAGGGATGGAATCTATTCCCAATGCAATCATTGTTAAAATAAAAATTACTCCTACTATGTCATCATCTTTTGTATTTTTTATATAAGGCCAAAATTTTTTAAAAATCTCTTGAGATTTATTAGTAAAACCTTTGTCAAATCTAAAAATTTCTTTTATTTTATTTTTTTTTTTTTGAGAATAATGGTTTTTCTATCTCTTTTAAAATAAGTCGGATAAAAAATCGCTGCTTGCTTTAAAATTTTAGTAAATTCTTTTTTATTTGAATTGATCTTTTCTATAAAATCAGCAATTTTAATGTCAAATCCTTTTGCTTTAAAAACCATATAAATTATTACTGGGGCTAACTTTTTTGGTGACCTTGATTTAGTTCCTTTTCTCATCTGTTTCCATATCTGTAAAAAAATCTGAATACATTCTTCATATAAGTTTGGATATTTTACTGAAATTTTTAATCATATCAAGAAAGTTATAAAACACAAGTTTTTAAAGAAAAAATATCATTTCATCTTTTTTTCTTTATATATTTTGATTATTATTTTCTCATAAAAGATAATTGAACGATCAAATTTTGATGAGTGATGAGTAAAACAAGTGTGTTAAAAATATTTGGAGTATTTTCAATAGGTATAATATCATTATTGGTATTTTTCCAAGATGAAATTATGGTCCATCTTATTGATCCAATCCAAGATATTTTTAGATATATATTTAATTTAATTCCAGTGATATTATTTTCCGCAAGCGGAATATTTTTAATAAGCGGACTTATAAGTAAAAGGAATAGAGTAAGTTGTCTCATATTCAGTGCATTATGTTTCTTATTTGGGTTCTGGTTATCTAATCCAAGTGGTTTAGAAGATATTGCAAATATGTTTGCTGGAAGACCAGAAACTCCAAAAGGTTGGCATTAATTAAAAAAATGGGGGTAAAATATAAAATGTTTAATTTGTTTCAATTTCCAGACATAATTGATATATTTACAAATCAATTACCTGTAAACTTAGCAGAGTTTTGGCAGTTTTTAAGAGCAATTCTTTCATTATTGGGACTAACAGGACTTGTCATTTCAATTGTGTGTCTTTTACTCTCGAATAAAGTAAAATTTAAAGGATTATTGAGTTTTATGATATTTTCATTCATTTTATGTTTAATTTGCGGCTTCGATACTGGATTGATCTATTTTAAGATTATTTAAATTAAAAATTAATTTGCTTTAAATTAATTTAAGAGGAAAAAATTAACTATTTTTAATTATTCTAATTTTTTCTTTTAAATATCTTCATTGTATAATTATTTCAAAATTTAAGAAATTTTGATAATAATGACAGAATTAAAATTAGTGAAAGGCATTCAAGCAAGACATATTAAGATTTTTACAGAGAACGGTATTACTACAGCAGAAGCTCTTGCTATGTCGGGTTTTAAGAGTATTACTGCAATGGAAGGTATTGGAGAAGCAGCTTCTAAAAAACTTATTTGGAATGCCAGAAGTGCTTTGGGAATGAGTAGTTTTAAAGCAATATCAGAGTTCCAAGAAAATCATGAATATATTAGCACAGGTTCTTTAAATTTTAATGCAATTTTAGGAGGTGGTATAGAAACAGGTTTTATAACAGAAGTTTATGGTCCATTTAAATCCGGAAAGACCAATTTAGCGCACACTTTGTGTGTTACTACACAATTACCAAAAGGAAAAGGTGGATTAAGTGGTGCTGTGATATATATTGATACTGAAAATACATTTTCGAAAGAAAAAATCAAACGAATTACCAGAAGATTTGGTCTTAAACCCGAAAATGTACTCTCGCACATTTATCATGCGAGAATTTATAGTTCTGATCATCAAGCTCAAATGATTTTAGAAGCGGAGAAACTCGTAAAAGAAAAAAATGTCAGATTAATAATTTTAGATAGTTTAATGGCGCTTCTTCGAGCAGAATACATCGGAATTGGAATGCTTCCACAACGACAAGCTACATTAAATCAAATGATTCATGCTCTTTCCAGAATTGCAGAGAGTTATAATATTGCGATCCTCGTAACAAATCAGGTTGCCCAACAAATGAAGGGAATGTTCAGCGGTATTGATGCAATTGGAGGGAATATCGTCGCTCATGGCTGCCAGATTCGGGTGATGTTTAAGACAAAAGGGTTCGCCGCGAATAGTTCTCTTGAAAGAAAGGCAATTATTGTTGATGCACCTGATTTACCTCCTGAGGAATGCCAATTTTATATAACTCCAGCAGGGATTGCAGACACAGAAAAAACAGATTTTTCAAGTATGGAAGAAAATATAAAACCCAAATTTGTTATGGTTAATGATGAACTTACCTTAGAAAAAATTAGAGGAATAGGAAAAAACATAATGGAGAAATTGGAAAAAATAGGAATTACTACTACTGAGCAATTGAAAAATACAAATCCTGATGATCTTGCTAAAGACTTGCCAGGTATTTCAAGTAAAAAAGTAAAAGAATGGATTGAACAAATTCCTGCTTAGAAAAAATAAATCTTTCTTTTTTTTAATATTAATATTTTTTTTTTAAGCTTAAATGAAAAAAACAGATAAAAATTGTTAGAATTAATTTCCTTACTATTCAAACTTTTCTGATATTTGATTATGTTTATATTTATTTTATCGATTTTTGCCCATGTGTTTCCTCTAATCCTTTAATTTTTATTTTCCTTGCTTGCATTGATAAAATAATTACAATTACAACCACAATACTTACGAATATCATTAAAAAATAACCTTCTTGAGGGATTTCGAAATAAAATGTTGTGTTAAAATAGCCAGTATTATTAAAAGTGTCATTTGCTGGATTATTTATATCATAGGCTTGAGTTTCATTAATTCCTTGTCCAATTTTTCCAAATTCGTATATTAGATATGCAAAATTGTATTTGGGATATGCTGAAGCCAGACCAAATTTAAATAAATAAGATCCACGAAGTGCTGTTCCGAATAAAATATCAGCAAACTCTAAATTTTCGGGAAGTGATGTTGTATTATCAAATATAAGATAAGGATCTGCCTCTGGATCAATAATAGTTAAATTTACTTTTTGAGTTGCTGGCAATGTATAGGCAATCGGAGAAACTCTTGCGGCAATTATTCGGTAAAATGTATCATTTTCAAAATTAACTAAAAATTGTAATTCATTATAAACTCCCGAACTGAAACAATGGACGTCATAAGATATAGTATCATTAAAAACATTTTCTAATAATTTGTCATATATGCACATATCCCCCTCCTTTACTGCAATATGTAAATTAAGATTATAATCAGTCTCAACTGTTATTTTCAGTTCATAAGTTCCATTTTTTGCTGTTCCAAATGGCACAGTAAATTTTTTCGTATTTTCAAAATAAAAAGACATTGTAGCATTATAGATTTCAAACTCAATACCATCGGGATCTATCATATTTAGAGATAAGTTGCACTCATTCGGCGTTACTAATTCACAATCGATTATATAATAATAGTGTTCTCTAAATTCTAACTCAAATATTCTTGTTGTTTTTGGAAAATTAAATTTATATACTTTATCGATGTAAGTCTTTGGCCACTCATCTGATTCATTAGCAATCACATTATAAATATTAAAATTGATTGAATTCGTTATAATTAATGATGTTAGAGAAAAAATCAAATATAAGGATTTAATTTTTCTTTTAATACCCATTCACCTTTAATTCTTTAAATTCATTAATTAGACAATTTACTTCTGAACATTGGGTATAATCAATGCAAGTAAAACATGGTCTATCAGTCCAAAAATAATTAGTTTTATCTTTCTTAAATATAAGCAAGATTGGAACTTTTGTATTCGGACATAATAAAGTAGTATTTTCAATCTTTCCTGCTTTGGGCACAGCATACGAAAAATTACATGTCTCAGATTCACATTTGGTAAATCTCTTATAAGATTTTGTCTTATAGAGAATTAATTCATCTAATCCGCATTTAGGGCATTCTCCAATAGAAATAATCTTTCTCATAACAATTAAATGCTAAATTCAAAATATTTAAATAAAAAAAAATGAGTGCATATAAATGCTAGTGATAATCATTTAATTCCCACTTTCTGACCAAATAAATTCAAATCCATTATTTGACAACCTGTATTTAGAAACAAACTCAATATTATGATATTTTAAGTTAAGAATTTTTTCTCGTTTCTCATTTATTTCCAACTTAATCATTATTGAGTCAATCCTATCAAACATTTTATGTAAAAACTTAGTATTTTTATTCAATTTTGGTTTATATGAAACTTCATGAATAAAAATTAAATTTACTCTGTTAAGCGAAGCAAACATTTGTAGCGGATATATTTGCTCAGTAAAGAATGAATTTATTAGCTTAATTTTAATATCAAGCTCATTAAATTCCATAAGTTTAAGGCGAAAATTGTGTGAAATTGAATCAAATATTATTAATTTTGTATTTATGGGAATAAAATTTTCTAATGAGCTTAACTCATTTATTAAATTCTGTTGTTTAAAATATGAAGAAATATTGGTTAAAAAAATATTATTTTTAATATATTCTAACTGTTCTGGAGCTTCATTAAAGTTATGTTCCAATCTTTTATATGAAAATGGCGAACCGGCATTTATCCATAAAGCAGTCAATAAATTGTCTTTATTTAAAATCAGATGTCCGACTAAATATTGAGCAAATGTTGATTTACCTGAACCCGATTCACCAGATATTTGAATTATTCTAGAATTATTTTTTAGGAGATTATAGATAAGAGTAAAAAATTTATAACAGAACTCATTTTCATTTGAAATAAAATCATAGAAATTTGTGGTATTATTTTTTATCATTTTTTTTCCCTTAATCATCAAATAATTTTAAAATTTGATTTTTTTCTTCTTTCAAATCTTCATCTCTTTCTTTTAAAGAATTCATCACATCTTGTTTTAAAATAAGTTTTACAGGTTGTGATTGATTCTGATTCAGTAAAGACATTAAAAGAACCAACTTCACCAAATCATTGTTTGTCGATTCCCCAATTTCTCCCTTCCTAAAAATTCCCTCGCCAGAATTCTTATATTTTCGATATTTTGGATATAAATAAATTATTAAAATAATTCCAACAATTATTGAGGTTGTTATGGGATCTTTCTGGAAAAATATAAAACCCAACAATATTATTATCCCATATATTATTAATTTAAACATTTTTTCTTACCTTATTTCTCTTCTCTATTCTACCATTGAGTGCGCGGTGAAAATTTATTTCCTCTATTTTTTTTGCGATTTTTAACTTCTATTTTATGTTTAGTATATTTGATTTTTCTTCTGGAGATTCTTATGTTGTGATAGATGAAAATTAATCCAAGTCCGAGATATCTTATTATGTAATAAAAGAGCATTGCTAGAAAAAACAATGTTATTAATGAATCAAATATAATAATATCAAAAAAATTCATTAAATAATAGGAGATTGACGAAGCAATAAAAATAACAATAATCTGAATTAATGTATATCTCTTGTTAGTGCTCTGAAATGAATTTGCAATTATTCGAATATCAGCATTACTCGGAGATATGGTTAGCAAAATTGAAATTGTGATATAAATTAGGATCAGGGCAATTGTGTAATTAACTGCTGGATTGAATATATAAAAAAGGATAAAACCAATAATATAGGTTCCAACGAATAAAGGGGCAAATGAGATCAGAAATGTTTGAAAAAAATTCGATTTTGCAGTGGTTATATTTCCAGACAGACCATCCTTTTTATTTCTTATTGGTATAATATTTGTTTTAGTTACTTTTGTATGAGTCAAAAAACACATAATATAATGACTTACCTCATGAACGATAATCCCAATAAAGAAGCATGAATGAAATAAACGATAAAATGATACACTTTTACTACATAAATGAGTTGTAACGAATGATAACAATGTGGAGACTATCAGAACTCCTATAAATAATATCAAATAGGTTAAAATCATGTATTAAATTTTTTATAAAATGATTATTTAAAAAGAAAAAACGTAAAAATGAATTTTATTTAGAAGAATTTTAAAAATTTGTTTCTTACATTAAATTATGGTCAAATCAAAAATAAAATTTCCAAAAGAAGGAAATTTTGTTATTGCTAAGGTTGTAGATATTCAAAGAGGCTATATTTATGTAGATCTATTAGATTTTGAAGGTCGGGAAGACGAAAATCTAGCAAGAGGGATGATTCACATATCCGAGATATCATCTAGGTGGATAAGAAATGTAAGAAATTATGTTCGTATGAACGAAATTTTAGTATTAAAAGTTTTAAAGGTAGATAATTTAAAGGGTCATGTGGATTTATCATTACGGCGAGTTACGGCTCAACAAAAGCAATTAAGAATGAAAGAATGGAAATATGCTTTTAAATTTGAAAATTTATTAACATTTTTAGCAGATGAAACTGGTAAATCAATAAATGAGCTATATGAAACGATTGGATTTCCGATATTAGATTCTTATAAATCATATCAAAAAACACTTGAAGATATTAAAGAAAATGGTATTCAATCAATTGAAAATTTGGATATTGAACAAGAAATTGCTAAAAAATTCGTAGAAATTATCGAAGAGAATGTTATTGTAAGTACAGTTTCAATTAGCGGTAAATTGTCATTGACTTCTACTGCTCCAAATGGAATTAACCTTATAAAGAATGCAATAAAGGCTGGAATAACCGTGATAAAAAGCCCAAAAGAAACAAAGAGAGTTGATATTCGTTATGTTGCTGCCCCGAATTATCGTTTAGAAGTGATTGAAAAAAATTATCAAGAAGCAGAATCAGTACTAGCTAGTGTTCTAAAAACAATTGAAGATGAAATGATTAATGTTGGTGGGACTTTAGAATTCATTCGAGATAAATAAATTATGAATTTAATTGGTTTTTGAAGAACTATGACAAAATTACTTTTTAAATGCGTGGATTGTGGAGAATATTCTTTACCAAATAAAGAAATGAAATGCAAAATTTGCGGAGGGAAATTAAAGAATTCTAAACCACCTAAGTTCTCATTAATTGATAAATTTGGAAGATTTAGAAAAGATTATTTCAAGGAGCAATTTAATAAACGTTTTGATAGAACCTCTAATAATAATAATTAAAATTTTTCAACAATAATTTATTTTGGCATTATTTTTTCCGCTATCTTTTCTTCAATAAGAATTTTCGCATTTTCAAAAGGTACCATACAAACATCTTCCTTTAAAAAAGGACCGTAATTTACAAGATCAATTCCCACTAATGCAGGACAATCCATTATAAATCTTACATTTAAATATTCAATTCCATTTAAAGATGCAGATTTTGTTGAGTTCACAGCCAGTTCATCTTTTATTGAAAGTATATTTTGAATTTCTGAAACCTTCTTTTCAACTGGAGTTAATTTTTTCTTCTTTAAAGAACTTTCGATATCAGATAATGTTAGAGATTCCAAATTTTTAAACCCTTTAAAAGAAGCAATGAGATTATCATAGAACATTTGTTCATGTTCTAATAATTTGTTTCTATCAATTTCTAATAAATTAAGTGATTTATCAATTATTTTGCGTTTTCTAACTTTTAATAAATCATCTAATAGAAATTTAATATTTTTTATTAAAGAATCAATTAAAGATTCTTTTATAACTTGCATATCTGAATTATTTAATTTTCCATCTGAAGTCGAATCGAGCGCATATAATTTTAAATATTCATTAAAAGATTCATTAGTAAGAGAAGTTATCTCTTCATTATTTATTTCGTTAGTCCATTGTCGATACAATTTATTATATATTTTCTGAGAATTCATTATTTCTTGAGTATATCTTTTAGTACCGATTCAATTATTTTATATGTCTTATTATTTAAATAAATTTAAAATCACTATTAAATAATTAAATTTTATTTAAGAGTTGCCACATTTTTACATAAAAGAAAGATTCCAATATCGTGTGGAAGATCTAAGACTTCTCCCATTTTAAACGGACCCCAAGTAATTTCTCTTACACGAATCTCAGGAACTTTTGGTACGGTAATTTTTAGTTTTAATAAATTTTTTTTTGAAAAAATTACTGGATCAGAAAATGGATCAAAACTTTCTAAATTCTTATACTCAATTCCAACCACTTTAAAGCCACTACTACCATGTAAAGAGCCAGGATATCTTATTAATCTATGGATATCAATGGTTACGGGGATATCAATATCTGTTCCAATATTTTTTACTAAATTGGAAAAAAGGTTTTTCCATGATTTTATGCCAAATCCAAGTAAATTCCAATAATTTTTGCTCTGAGATTCAATATTATCAATTATGTGTTTTCTTTCTTTAATTATAGTAACTATTTGTTCCTTGTTAAGTGAAAAATTACTTAAACTATTTTTTAATTCTTCTTCATTTTCTATTGAAAGTATCTCCTTTAATTTCAACATTATTTTTCTAGGCCAGCTAGCAACATATTGATTAAAGAAACCAAGACCAATGTTTGGCTTTTCCAATCCTAAAACAGTAAATGAAATATTGTTCCCGGTAATATAATCAACCATTTCTCTTCGTTCATGACTTGATAATTTCCTTAATTTCTCATTTTCTATATGAAGATGATAACCTCTATGTCCAGAAAAAAAGACAAAACAACTTTCTTTATTAATTCCGAAATCTGGTTCTAGAAATTCATCAATCAACTTAAATATCTCATTTTTAGCCGTCTCTAGACATTCTTCACAAATCCAAGTTATTTTTTTAAATCTTGTTGATTTGCAATCAGGGTTGGGGCACAATTTGGGTGATAATCCAACTCCACATTGACTACAAGATCCACATTCCCAAAAGTCATGTTTTTCTTTACATTTGGTATCTAAATGATCTGCATCAATATCAAATATTAGATCACAGCCAAGATATTTTTTACTATCCATTTTTGATGCACCAGGTATCTCATAAAGTGATGCGCTTGAATACATATGTTTTGGAACATTATGAATTAAATAATCAGTTAAAAAATCTAAGGATTTAAAGCCTATGTGTCTAATCATAATATTATTTTCCCATGGAACAAACGCGAATTCTCTTTCCAGCAAATTGCTAACCGATGGAAAAGACTTCTGTTGATTCTTATAATAGGCTTGAAATAATCTTTTTATAAATCTTATACTTTCCATTATTTAGATTCCTTAATTTTTTTCAATTTTTGTTATTTTTTGTCTATTAATGTCTTGTTTTTTCATTTCCCAGAGAGACCTTGATTCTTTAACACTCATATAAAAAAGTGGATGCGAAATTTTTATCATTCTATCTTGATTTCTTGAATAAAATCCTTCCCGACAAATCTCATCCCCAAAAATTTTATGATCCTTTTGACAAATCCCTAACGTTTCTAATTTTGCACAACTATGGGGTGAATACCCCTTTTTAATAGCAAATTCAATTTGATATCCTGCAATTTTGTCATCAAAATCCGGTAGTGTTTTAAAAATATTTATTATCTGGTCTATAGGGTATTTTAAAGAATTTAGAAAAAATACTAAAAATAGACGTTCATTGTGAATTAAATTTTGACTTTGTTGTACTTTTGATAAAAGGAATTTTATACATGGAGGGAAAAAAATAGACAAATCTTTTCCCTCTATATATTTCATAGTTTCGGTGTAATCACTGCTAAATTCTATTTTTTTACTTTTAATTAGATTTTTTATTTTTTCAAATGTGATTTTAAAAGGGGTTATCTCGATTAAGATTTCTTCTAAATCAGTTCTTTCTTTTAGATCTTCTTTAGATTTATTTGTTTTTTCAAACTTTAAAATTTCATTTCTAACATATTCTTGTAGAAGTCTAATCAATCGATTCTTTGAAATGAATACATATCCGTGAGAAAGTGAATTATTTACAAGTTTTCTATAATCATCCCTGAGATTGATTCCCATTTTTATGAAATCAATAAAATACACGCTTAGGTTTGTCTTTTCAACAGCAGTAATTTTAATTGGATCTTCATAATATTGAACGTCAAGACCCAAATCACTACAAATCCAGTAAAGATCTTCCATTTTTTCATCTCTAAGTAGTTCTAACTGTTTTAATGCATTTTTTGAATATAGATTGGCGATTCTATTTGTTATATTAGGATTATTTAGAAGGAATAAAATAATTTTTAACATCCAATAAATGTAAATATTCAATTCTCCGTCTTTAGGATTAAAATCTCGAATTATCTCTAAATTATTTATTGCATCTTCAAAAATTGATTCGATTTTCTTATTTATATCAACTTTATTTTGGTCCCAATACTTTTTATATAGCCACTCAACAAATTCATTGGGATTTTTTTTTCCAATCTCTTTGAATTTTACTTTAGTAAAAGATAACCATGGGAATCTATATAGTAATTCTGGTTTCGATGTTAAGATATTTTCATCAGAGCTCATAATTATTGTGCGTAGATTTTTTCTTATTATGAATAATTAACTAAAAAGATTAATAAAATTTGTAAGAATGAGTAATTAGTAATAAATAAAAAAACGATATGAATTAGCGATTAAATTTTAGTATTCTTCTAGATCTTCTTCTTCAAATTCAACTTCTTCTACCCTCGGTGCCAGAAAATAACTAATTGTACCTCCTTCGAGAATATTAAAGATTAATTTTAATGGATGATCGTCCTTCAATGAAATCGTTAATTTTTCAGTAATATTTTCAATTTTAAGAATACTCTTTAAAAATTGAAGTGAATAAGAACCTTTACTTATTGCCTTAATATTTGCTTCCAATAGATTATCGAGAGCTAATTCATATTCCATTTCTCCAATTTGACCAACAGAACTAAATAATAACCCTTTATCTTCCTCTGTTTTTATAGTCAGAATTTCTGAATATATTTCTGCATCTTTTATTGCTTCTACAAAAAATACAGGATCCATTGACCAATCTGCATTATATTCCAATTTTAAAAGATTTTCCATTGGAATATCTTCCATCTCTATATCTAATAATGCAAGACTAAAGGTTCTAGTTTTTGCGTTTTTAGATTGTGTCATTTTAATTTTTAATTTTTGAGTATTAGGTTCGAAAATCAACTCAACAGAATCACCTGCAGAGCTTCTTTTTAATATTTTATCTAGATCTTCAAGATTTAGACCAATTTTGGTATCTGTATCGACTTCATACTCATCAAAATCTTGCTTAGCCATAGACAATTGGAGAAGACATATTCTAGATGGATCCATAGCTCTAATTGATAATTCCTTAGTAGTAATTATAAATTCGGTTTCATCAATAATCGAAGCTAAAGCCTCTACAATCCCTCTTAAAATTTTACTATTTTCTAATTTTATTTTAAACATAAAACGGTATCAACTACCAATGTTTTAATAAAAATAATTATATTTTGATAAATAATCTAAATATATATTAAAAATTATGTTATTAAGGGACTATTATTTTGACTGAGCCAAATTTTAAACCTAAATCACCAGCATTGCAAAGAATTATTAGTGATTTAAAAAGTGATGATGTTAGAATTCAAATTATTGGATATGTTAAGGAATTAATATCAAATTCAGAGTTTATTTTAAAAGATAATTCAGGAGAAATCAAAGTTACTTTCGAAAAAAGTGATTTTCCTATTAAAAAAGATTTATTAATTAATGTAATTGGTGAATTGGAAATAAATGTTGAAGGTGAAAAGAATATTAAAGTGAAATTTATTCAAAATATGAATATGTTGAATTATGAATATTATGAAAAGATTTATCACTTAAAAAAAGAATTCCTTTAAAATTAAGTAATCGAAATCCTATTATGGCTTGTTTTATTTCTAAATTTACGAGAAATTTACTGGGAGTATAAGAAAATGGTAAAATTTTGTCCAAAATGTAATAATTTATTACGAAAGAAAATAATTGATAAGAAATTTATTTATTCTTGTGCTTGTGGATATTCAGAACCGTTTGAAGAAGATATACAAGAAAAGGAAATGATTACTAAAAATAAAATCAAAAAATATTCCGATAAAACAATTGTCTTACCAGAAATAAATGCTATAATTTATCCAATAACTAAGTCAGAATGTAGAAAATGTGGGAATAAAGAAGCAGAATATTGGCAATCTCAAACACGTTCGGCAGATGAAGGGTCAACAACTTTTTTTCGTTGCACAAAATGTAAATTTACTTGGCGTGAATATTAAAGCTTTTTTAGGTTAAAACTTCTAAAATTTTTGTTAAAATATTTGCTTTTCCTCCAGTAGACTGTGTTAATGGCTTACCACATACACGACAAACAACTTTAGTGGAGGAACAACCAAAAATGACTTGTTCATTACCACAATTCAAGCATTTAACTGCTAGGAACCTTGACTTTGGAGATGGTATTAATTTTCGAATTTCTCTTGACATTTTTTTTAAATTCCTTTATTTTTTATACTTCAATTAATTCAAATCGTTTTACTCGATAGGATTTACCAATTGACTTTTTTGAACACTCCGTACATTGAAATACAGGCGTTGATTTCTTATTAATCTTGGCAAAATTATGTTGAACTGGTTTGGGCTGTGAACCATAGCCTTTTTTCTTTCGCTCGTATCTTCTTTTACCTTCCGCTTTTGATCGCTCTTTTCCTTTCTTATAAATAGTTACCTTGTGTTCTGTATGCTTTTTACAATGTTTACAATATCTTCTTTGGGTCTTGGGATACTTCATAAATGTTTTTTCTCGTTATTATACATATCATAAAAATTGATAAATTTTAAATTTTTTCACAAAGAGCAAGTTTCAAAACTAATTAGACAATTATTATATTTCAAGAAAATTTTTTATAATAAAAAAACTTCCTAAATGATAATGAGGGATTTTAAAAACCAGCATATATTAAGTGCAAGAGATTTTTCTAGGGAAGAAATTGATTTTATTCTGGAAATCGGTAAAAAAATGATAAATAATAAGTATTCTAAATTATTAGATAATAAGATAATGGCTGCTTTATTTTTTGAACCTTCAACCAGAACAAGATTGAGTTTTGAATCTGCAATGCTTAGATTGGGAGGAAAAGTTATTGGATTTCAATCTCGAGATGTCTCATCAGTTAAAAAGGGAGAATCTATTGCAGATACTATTAGAACAGTTGAAAATTATTCAGACGTTATTGTAATGCGTCATTCTTTGGAAGGTGTAGCACGTATGGCAGCCAAATTTTCTTCAATTCCAATTATTAATGGTGGATCAGGAAGCGCAGAACATCCTACACAGGCGTTATTAGATTTATTTACAATCAAAGAAGAATGTGGAACTATTGATGGACTAAACATTGGACTCTGTGGTGATTTAAAATATGGCAGGACAGTTCATTCGCTAGCCTATCTTTTTAGTAATTATAATATAAATTTATATTTTATATCTCCTGCTTCATTGAGAATGCGATTTAGAATAATTGATTGGTTGCGCGACAAAAAGATGAAATTTAAAGAAACTGAAAAGTTCAAGGAGATATTACCAATTTTAGACATTCTATATATGACTCGAATTCAAGAAGAGCGTTTTCTGGAACCAGAAGAATTTGAAAAAGTTAAAGATGTATATGTTTTAAGTAAGAAGGATTTAGATAATACAAAAGATAGTTTTCGTCTGATGCATCCTTTACCAAGATTAGGTGAAATATCTCCAGATATTGATAAATCTCCTAAAGCAATTTATTTTAAGCAAATGAAATATGGGTTATATCTAAGAATGGCACTGCTTGCATTAGTATTAAAAGGAAATAATTTTATATAGATTTTATAAAAATCTATTTATAATTTTTTTATTTAAGAATTCAGAATCTATATATTGAGTGTCTGGTCTTATAAGAATACATTTTTTGTCAATAGATTCATTGTAATAATTTAATTGTTTTGATGAAAAACAAAAATAATGAATCCCATATTTAATTAAATATTTTACCTTTTCATAGAAATCTTCTATATTTTTTGAATCGGGTAATAATATATTAAAAAGCGTGCCCCCATCTACTATTTTTTGAAATATTTTAAATAATGAGACTTTTTTTTCAAAATTCAATTTTGATTCAAATCGTATGAATTCTGTACTGAAACTATCATATTTATGAGAAATTTTATCAAATTCTAAATTCCATCTATTCATAAGATAATTATCTACATGAGGTTGGGAGAAAATGAAGTATTCATTTTGTTCATTATTCATTTCATTTATTCTGTTATTAATTCTAATCAAAATTTTTTTTGCAAACTCTTGACTTTGGTCAATTCGATCTAGCTCGATATTACAATGATATAGAATGGATTCATTTAAACCAAAAAAACTGAATGCTTTAAAAGCATGATCAGGTAATCCAAAATCTTTTTTATTAAAGAGAATTCTAGAAAGAGACTGCCAATGATGAAATGAATTTAAATATTTTTTTATTAAATCTTGTTTTATTTTAAAAATTTCAAATATCGCTGTGATATTTAAATCTAATAATTCTAGAAAGTGTTGATCATTTTGTTTTGATTCTAGTGCAATTTTTGGTAAATTTATAAAGATTTTATCTAATAATATTTTGTTAAATGAATTAGGGATGGAATCAAAATTTTGAGTAATTGAAGTTAATATATTGTTTATTGGATTTGATCCTCGATTTCTATAGAAAAGTAAATTTGATTTATCAATTATATTAAAGAATCGAGTGAGAACACTTTCTTTGAAGTTTTGAGAATTTATATCACTACAGTCATATAATATCAATGGATTTAAATGAACAAAATTTTGATATCGATCAATTTTTATTGATTCAATCAAATCATTTTCTAATTCTATGATAAGACTCGGGTCAAATTCTCTCTTTCTTAAAAAATCATGTGAAAAATCTAAACTGATTTGAGATTTTCCTATATTTAAATTTAAATTTAATTTAAAGAATTGCTCTAAAAGGAATAATAATAAATTTTTTGTATCTTTTTGATTAAATCTTGAAAGTATTGAAAGTAATATTTCATTAAACCTATATAATAAAATATCTTCATTAAAAAATTTCTTAATATCAGTTAGAATTGAGACTAAATTTGAGAAATACGATTTTATTTGGGTTTTTTCAAGAGTTTCATCGATTTTTAGAAAATTTTTATCTATATTATTTATATTCTCTATATTAGATATCGAAATAGACAAAGGACGTAAAGCCCAAGAATCTAAATGTAATAACGATATCTGCCCTGAAAGATAGAGGTCTGCTAATTCACGTGGTAATAAATTCAATAATAGATATTGCTCTGATACTTCACTACCCATTTTTTTTAAAAATTCTTCAGGATTAGAAAATTGTTGGTTTCTTAATAAGGATTCTACTTCGAAAGGTGGTAAGCCTAATCGCGTAAGTTTGTGTCTATATTCCTCAAAACCTTTTTCAATTAAAATACCATTTAAATATTCTCTTATTAGAGGAGTAGTTAAGTAATTTACTTTAGAATTAGATAACTTTAACTTAACTTCATTTGCAATTGTTCTTGCCAATTTTTCTGGCATTTCCGATTCTCGAATTAAATATTCAATGATTTTATTTATATCAAATAGTTCAAAAGTGTAATTTGATGTCCGGATTTGGAGAATTCTTTTTTCTTCATTAATTATATCTCCTATGTCTAATAATTTCTCCAATATTCTCCTACCCAATTTTGTTAAAAAATAACCCTCGTCTCCTAATAATATGAAATTGTTTTCTTTTAGAATGTTTAAATGATATGAAATCTTACTACTATCCCCTTTTTCTTCTAAAATTCTTCTCTTTAAAGCCATAAACGGAATTGGGCTTCTTATTTCATATAAAATCTTGAGAATTCCAAATCTTATATTTTTTCCAATTATTTGCAAATGTTTTTCTAAATTACTTGAACTGTCTTTTGTATTCAAATTGTTGTATCAATTTATTCTTCTTTTCTAAACTAGATTTAACCAAATACAAATATAAAATTTGCTGATTCGATATAATTGGGAAAAATTAAGGATTTTTATTATCCTTTCCGACAAAAATCACTTTAGAATACAACAAATAATTAAGAAAAATATAGTAAAAGTATAGTTCTAACTATCGAGCAGAAACCGCAATTCTTTCAATTTCGTCTTTTCTTTTAATTGCTTTAGAATTTTGACTTTTTTTTGAAGCCGCTATTAATTCCTGAGCGATAGCTTCTTCAATTGTAATTATATTACCATGTGTTTCATTGACAATAGCATGAACAAGTAATTTTAATGCAAGATCAACTCTACGCTGTGGAGCAATATCAACGGCACTTGCATATGAAATTCCACCCATTGCGATTTTTGTAGTTTCTTCTCTTGGAGCAACATTTTCAATTGCATTAATTAACACTTGCAAAGGATTCATACCCGTTTTTAACTCAATTAATGAAAATGCAGTCTCAACCAATTTAATTAGTTTACTTTTTTTACCTGAATTATAAGAGCTTTTATGACCCTTTACTTTTCCACTTATAAAACCCGGAGATTGAAGTTTATTAATAAAACGTTCTATAATAGAGATATTAGATTTCCAAAATCTTTTGTGCGTATGACGACCTTGAGAATCAGGTATTATAATCGGTTTTAAATTAATATATCTCTCTAAGCTATAATCATGAATTTCAATATCGAAATCCCATTTATTAAAAAATTTTATTATGGGTTTTTTCTTTGTTTTGCTCATATGCTCACATAACAATCAAAAATATCTATTGTTGAATATAAAATTCCATTTCTCTTAAATTTATCTTTCACCTAAAGAAAAATTAGAAAGTAATGAAGCGAAAATAACAGTAAAATTTAATTAAAGTGATTAAATATTAAAATATAACAAAAAAATTTTCACAATAAATTGAGTTTTAAATGCCTAAGGGTCTATATAGTGCAAGAGCACTAAAACGAAATCGGAAAAAATTTAGATGGAGTAAGACAAAATATAAAAGAAAAAAGCTTAAATTAAAACAAAAAGCAGATCCATTACAAGGCGCCCCAGCTGCTGAAGGAATAGTGCTTGAGAAGGTGGGTAGAGAGAGTAAACAACCTAACAGTGCAATACGTAAATGTCTTAGAGTCCAATTAAGAAAGAATGGCAAAACTATTACTGCCTTCCTTCCAGGTGATGGAGCGCTTAATTTCATCCAGGAACATGACACTGTATTGGTAGAGGGCATAGGTGGTGCAAAGGGAAGGGCAGTGGGTGATTTACCTGGTGTTAGGTGGAAAGTAACAAAGGTTAACGGAGTAAGTTTAGAAGCTTTAATAGCTGGAAAGCGAGAAAAAACTATGCGCTAACTTATTTTTGTGTATATATTAAAACTAGGGCTTTTTATTGAACAAACCTAGATAATATTAAGTATTTATTTAATTTATTTAGATCAAGCTAATTTAATCCAATTAGAAATTATATTAAAAATTAGGAAGTAAAAAAACTGCTATTATATTTAATTTTTCGTGTTGACAATACAATTATCAGCATTAAAATGTCGTAATACGAGCAGTTTAGTTTTCTTTATCATTATTCCATTCTTTCCAATGGCTTTACCCTTATCTTCAGGATTAACGGTTATGATAACCGTTTTCTTCCCGCTAATATTTTCTCTAATTTCAACATTTTGGACTTTACTTGTATTAAGAATATTTTGAATAAATTCTTTAAGATCTTCGGAAAATCCAATTATATCTATAGTTTTCTGTAGTTTTTCCTTTAAAATTTTAACATTCTCTCCATTTCTACCAATTGCTTTTCCAACATCTTCTTTTAATACGAGAAATATGACCTTATCTCGTACTCCCATTTTTCCAGGGATTACAATACAATCTTTAACAACAGCACCAGTTAAATTATTAAATAGAGAAATTAACTTTATAGATTCCTCATCAATTTTAACAGCTTTTCTATGCATTAGAATTCCTCATTAAATGATTTCATTTTATTAATTGTAATAGATCTGAATCTCCTTCATCATAAACTCCCAATGTAGAAACCATAAAGGGTTTTCCACAAGCTAAACCTAATTCCCAGCTTGACTGGTTAAATTTATAAATAAAAATAGGATCATCTAAAAGAGAATTTTGATACTTTATCTTATTCTCAATATTCATGGGACAATTATCAGCTAGTATAATCATTTTAAATCTATGAAGTCTTATCTCTTGTATGGTTCTTTTTGAACCAATAATTACCTTTCCACTTTTAACTGCAATATTAATGTTTTTTCTAACATCGAATTCTTTTTCTTTTCTTTTTCGTTCCGTTTTATATTTAGAGACCAAACTTTTGGTAGACATACTTATTTTTCCCGCAGAATTTTTTGGAATAATAGGTTTGTTTTCAATTATAAAATAATTAATTCTTTATAACATTTATATTTAATATTTTATGTATTGTTAAATAAAATCTTTATCATTCATCATTTAAATCTTCTGATAATAACTTTTCCTCTTTCTTTTCTTTTTCCTTTAGAATCTTTAAATTATCATCTAAAGACATCATAAGTTCGACTCCTCCAGTACCCATTGGTACGATTTGACCTATTATAACATTTTCAGGAATTCCAAGCAATAGTTCTTCTTCTCCATATATTCCGGCATCTAAAAGTTGATTTACTGTCACTTCAAACGCTGCTCTTGCAAATACACTTGATTTTGACCCAGAAATTCCATGCCGTCCAATAGATAAAACTGTTCCATTTTGACACATTAAGTCAGCTAGAATTAATAAATGCCTTAAATCAACATCTAAACCTTGATCTTCAAGAACTTCCAATGCTTCATTAATTAAGAGGTTTCGAGCTGCTTCGATTCCGAAAATTTTTTGAACCTCATGAATATGATTTGAGTAGGTTCTTGTTGAATCTACCCCTTCAATCTCAAGAACGCCTTGTAAATTAGTTCCTTCTGTCTGTATTATCCATTCATCAACCTTTGAATCCTTTGTTATTAAACCTCTCTTTATACCTCTTACTCCCTTAATTACTTTCTTTAGGATTTTTTCTCTTAATTTTTGAAGTTTTTGTAAATCTTCTATTCCAGAATCTATTATAATCGAATATTTTTCTTTCTTAATTGAACCTTTTTTTTTATAACGTTTTAAAATCTTGGGAATATCATCAATACTTATATTTTTTTTTTTTAACATTTCTGGGATTAAGTTGATATGGATACGCCATTCTATGAAATCTAAATCTACATCATATGTAATATTTTCAATTCTGATTTGTTCAATACGATTATGAACTTCCTTAGCCATTTCTTCATCATGAGCATATTCTTCTTCTAAAAATATTTTCATAATTGGAGTTGAAGGAAATCGACGAGCATCAACTAATTCGATTAAACGTGGAAGACCTTGAGTAACCGAGAATTCTGCAACGCCTGCGTAGTGAAATGTCCGTAAAGTCATTTGTGTTCCTGGTTCCCCTATACTCTGAGCCGCAACTGTTCCAACTGGTTCAGCAGGCTCTATTAATGAATTCATATATATAACGTAAAGTTTATCTGCTAAGTAATCTATTTGAGATTCGGTTAATTGTTCCTTTATTATTTTTTCTTTAACACGTGTTATTAAATCATGAGGAATTCCATCTTTTTCAAGATTTTCTAAACAATTATCGATATATTTTTCCGACGCTTTTGACATTAAATTTTACCTCTAAATTATAAAATTTTATTTTTTAACTCCATGTTTTTCATTTTTCCATTCAATAAATTGTTTTGTTTGTTTTCCACGCCAGATTGCCTTTTTCCCTGTTTCCTTTTCAAATTCTTGAATTAGAGATTCTTCATCAAGAATTTTTTCTTCTTTTTTCATTGGCTGCTTTGGAATTATTTTTTTTTTTTTCCCAGGAACTTTTTTCACTGGTGTTTTTTTCTCCGAAGTTTTAGTGGTTGGTATTTTCTTGGCATATTTTAACGCTTTGGCTTTTAATATTAAAAGGTCAAGGTTTATTGCTAAGCCATGGTCGCTTTTAGAGGGATCAATTCCATCATCACCAAATTGAAATTGTACAATACTCTTATTAGCATCTCTTACAGTATTATCATTTTCAACAATTACATCTTGTAATGCATTAACTAACCTTCTTTGCATATACCCACTTTGACTAGTTCTGACAGCAGTATCAACAAGTCCCTCTCTACCACCCATTGAATGGAAGAAAAACTCTTCAGGATTCAGCCCTTTTCGATATGATGATGAAACAAATCCTCTTGCTTTAGGAGAGAGATCATTAATCTTATAGTGAGGTAATGTTCTCTTTATATATCCTCGATGAATTCTTTCACCCCGAATTGCTTGTTGCCCAACTACTGCAGCCATTTGACCAAGATTTAGAGGATTACCTCGCGCTCCAGATTTTGTCATTATTACCGAATGGGCTTGATCTCCAATATCAAGTGATGCAATCGTTTCAGCTTTCTTTCTTGTATCGTTTAATATCCCTCTAACTCTTAATTCCAAAGTTTCTTTTAAAGTTCTTCCTGGGGCTCGAGATAAAACAGTCTCATCTTTGCTATAGTATGCTTTTATGAGTTCTTCACATTCTACATTTGCTTTATCTATAGCATTTATGATTTCTTCCATTGCATCACCTTTTACAAAAACTTCATCTAGCCCAATAGTAATTCCATTCATTCTTATTACATAAAGGAGCATTTGTATCGAATTATCCAAAAACACTCTCCCTCTTTCATTTCCATTATCTTTTATTATTCGGTGCAAAATACTATTCGGTTTCATTGCTCCAAAAGTATTTTCATCAATAGTTCCAGTTATCAATTTCCCGTTTTCAATATGAACATATGCATCATATTCACAGTCATCCTCTTTACATACGTCACATTTCTTGCAAAACTTTGATCTTTGCCGTAAATTTAAACTTCGTGGAAATAATGCAGAAAAAATTGACTTTCCAGAATATTTTGGGTCTGGATCTGTCGTTACTGGTGTTAAATCAATTATTGAAAAATCAGGATTTGTGTCAAATATTCTACCTAAATACAATAATTTTAAAGTATCCTTAATATTATAAACAGAGTCCTTACTTGTAAATTGATAAACAGTAGATATAAAATCTTGAATTCCACCTATTATAGGTCCACCAAAACGAGGAGATAACATATGGTTTTGAACCTTTAAAAGTAATTCTGCTTCAGTCCTTGCCTCTTCACTCTGTGGGACATGCAAATTCATCTCATCTCCATCGAAATCTGCATTATATGGAGGACAAATTGTTAAATTTAATCTAAATGTTCTTCCATCCATAATTTTTACTTCATGAGCCATAATTGACATTCTATGAAGTGAAGGTTGGCGATTAAATAAGATTAAATCTCCATTATTAAGGTGCCTTTCAACAATATAACCAGGTACTAGTGTTTCTGCAATTACATCTCTATTCTTAACATATCGGAGATCTATTCTCCGATTATCAGTTCTTATTAAATAATTTGCTCCTGGATGCATAAAAGGTCCATTTATAACTAGTCGTTTCATCTCTCCAATATTCCAAGGATTTACATTAGATGGAATTGTGAGTATTTTTGCAATAGTGGTTGGTACTCCCACTTCATTAATACTAATATGAGGATTAGGTGAAATTACACTTCTGGCGGAAAAATCTACTCTTTTCCCACTCAAATTACTTCTAAATCGTCCCTCCTTACCCTTTAATCTCTGTGTAATTGTTCGTAAGGCTCTACCAGATCTATGCCGTGCAGGAGGAATTCCAGAAACTTCATTATCAAAATATGTAGTAATATGATATTGTAAAAGTTCCCATAAATCTTCCACAATAAGATGTGGTGCTCCAGCGTCAAGATTTTCTCTCAATCTTTGATTTATACGGATTACATCAACTAATTTATGAGTTAAATCATCCTCCGATCTAATTCCACTATCTAATGTAATTGAAGGCCTAACACAAACTGGTGGAATAGGTAAAACCTCCAATATTGTCCATTCAGGTCTAGCAGAAGCTGGAGAGATTCCCATAATTCTAAGATCATTATCAGTAATTCTTGTTAATCTCTCTCTAATATCCATTGGAGTCAATCTTCTTGAACCTTTACCCTCTTCCTCTTCATAAAAAGTAGTAGGTTTCTCTATAACATTTTTTTTCTTTCTTGCTCCACAATATGGACATTTTTTTGCTTTTCTTGCAGTTTTATAAATTATCTTAGTTATTTCTTCATCACTTTCAAAATACATCTCACGATGTTTCTCTTGTTCTTTAATATATTTTTCCTTTTCATCTTCAGTGAGCATGAGCCTTGAGCATTCTGGGCATATACTACGTAGAATCTTTAAAACCTTTTTTGCATAACCACAATGAATAATAGGTCTGGCCATTTCAATGTGGCCAAAATGGCCCATACATTGACTTACAAGATTTCCGCATGTTTGGCAACGCTGACCAGGCTCAATCGTGCCCAAGCGTTGATCCATAAGACCAGATGGAATAGGAAGGCCATCTTCATCATATGTATCGGCAGTAATGATTCTGGCACAGCTTAACTTACGTATTTCATCTGGAGAGAGGATCCCGAACCTAATTTTTTCGATTATCTTGGTTTTTAAATAACTACTCAAAGAGTAAAGACCTCATTTTATTTTTTTTATATATTGATTGAAATAAGAAATAAACCTACAAAACAAGTTAGAATAAATCTCCTAATTTTGGTTTGTAAGATTTTCTCATGAAGCAAATCTTAAAAATTTTTCTAAAATTTTAATTCTAACTCAATTAAACAACATAATAGGTCAAACAAAATTAATCTTTTTTAAAATTCAAAACTATTTCTAAATATTTACCTTCATATCGAAAGAAAGTTATCTATAACGCAAAGTAACATAATAAATCTGCAATAAATAAAAAAAATAAGAGAGATTGGCAAATTGAGCGAGCTAGAAGCAAAAATCGTTATTTTCAGCAATGAAACACATTTCTCTATATAAAATTCAAGTGATTGTCACTATACTTTTTGATTTAATATTGTGAAGCTGCAAGAGGAAACATTGAACTTTTTTGTATAATTTTCCACAATCTCCCTTAAGTGTGTATCATTCTCCACTGCTTCAAAAAACTTTTCAAAATCTTCAATATCTTTGAAGATCATTTGCTCCGTATATTTATTTTTTTTCTGAGTAAATTGGTAGGGAAAGTACTTTTTCACTTCCGTGGGCATAAATAATTCATACCGCTTACAGTTGTGGGATTCATAAAATGGTTTCAATTTTTCCCTTGCAAACTTAAGGAAATCTTCCAACTTTTCTGGAAGCACCTCACACGACCATTGGACCAGAATCAAATCCTTTAACAACTCTTAAAAAATTTTTTAATTATAGATCTTATCTTTTATTCAGTGAACCTTCTAATTGTTTATAAAAATTTGGTAATTTCTATAAAATTCCAAAATTTATTCCAATCATCAATCTTTCCTTTTTTAGAAAGACCAGCCTTAAGGTTATCGGGCTGTGCGCTCGTCGCCGAGTTCAAGAC
>JAHLWH010000201.1 GCA_019058015.1 Promethearchaeota archaeon
CTGGAGGTTTTTTATCCCACTCAAATGCAAAAGGTCCTAATTCACAAGCTCTTATTCCATAATGTTTTAAAAGTTCTATAGTATATCCTACGCCACCAAAATCATCAAATTTCATATTAGTCCCTTGAAAAAACTTTTCCATGTCAATATATACCGCATGGCCTCCTGCTGGGAGAATAACTGGAATTCCATTCTGAGCTAATTTTTTTGCAAAATACCTTACTTGTCCAATTCTTCCATTTAAATATGGTTCCTTTACGATTTCATATAAACCCACTGTTAAAGCCATAATATCTCTCCCACTTAAACCTCCATATGAATCATTTCCAAAAGTTAAAATTTGTTTTTCCTTAAGTTGGAGACCAATATCACCGTGAATAGAAAAACGTTTATGAAAATCACCATTATCTCTAAAGAATAACCCTCCCCCCATATTAGCCAGTCCATCTTTTTTGAAACTTATAGTAAACCCATCCACATATGAGAACATTTCTTTTATTATTCTTAAGATTGATTGATTTTGATAACCATTCTCAAATTTTTTGATAAAAAAGGCATTTTCTGCGAACCTACATGCATCAAAAAATAAAGGAATACCACTATTTTTGGCAATCTTTTGCACTGATTTAATATTTTTTATAGAAACTGGTTGTCCAGCAGCTGTATTGTTTGTAATTGTTAAATAGATTAAAGGAATAGAATCTCGGCCCTCAATATTAATTAATTCTTCTAATTTTTTAGTATCCATATCTCCTTTGAATGGATTTTTAATTTCAATCTGATCAAGAGGAAACTCATCTAAAATATCAGAAGAAAATAAATTCACAGGAATAATTCTATTAGCTGCAATATTTGCCGCTGTTGTATCAAAATGACCATTATTTGGAATAAAATATTTTTTCTCTCTATCAATTTTCTTTAAGACTTCTGCGAGAGTTGAAAATAACAAATGCTCTGCACACCGACCTTGAGGGACAATAAAAGCATTAGGACGAATGAGTTGATAAACTCCACCATTAACGAATCCACCTTCAAATGACTTTAAATATAATTCATCTAATAACTTTTGGATATTTGTTTCTCCTGTGAGAATTAGATCTATTGCCTTCTTTGGTTTATTTCCTCTTTCAAATGTATCCCGAATTGCGTCTAATAACACATAATATCCTTTATTTCTCCCATAAGATTCATCTCCATGAAAAAGAGCAGACCATTGTAAATCAGTCATTGTAGAAGTACCACTATCAGAAAGAAAATCTAAGACGAGTAAATCTGCTGGAAAAGAAAACATATTATATTCTGTTTCTTGAAGCACTCTTTCACGTTGTTCTTTTGTAACATTTTTAATTGTTCGGGTGATCAGAGATTTATTTACCGGAACCAGAACACCTAAATCGTACATTGATTTCATAATTTACACTAAATCAAAATTTTAGAAATTATTAATTAATTAAGTAGAATAAGAAAAAAAAACTAAAAAAAGATATTCAAATACTAAAATATTTTATCTGAAATTATAAAAAATAATTAATTGATTTTTTTTCTTTTATTTCCAATTACATTTAACAAGTGACCATTTTTCCGAATATTATTAAATTTTTCAACATAAACTATTCACAAATATATTAAAAAAAGATGTTATTAAAAAATGATTGAAATAATAAAATTAAAAATTTTGAATAAAAAAAACAAGAGGAAAGAAAAATAATATGATTGGAATTAAAGCATATGGAGCGTATTTACCAAGATATTTATTACCTAGAGAATTAATAGGTAAAGCTTGGGAGTTTCCTATTGTTCCTGGAACAAAAGCTATTGCGAGTGCTGACGAAGATAGTTTAACGATGTCAGTAGAAGCAGGTTTAGATTGTTTAACTGGTATTGATCCGAAAACTATAGATGGATTATTTTTCGCTTCAACCACTCAAGTTTATACAGAAAAAGATTCTGACTCTTTAATAGCTACAGTATTAGATTTGCGAGAAAATATCATTACTAATGACTTTACAGATTCACTAAAATCTGGAACATCTGCAATTACTAGAGCCGTAGATACAATAAAAGCTAATAAAGACGTAAAGAGTATAATTATTATCGCGGCAGATACTAGAGAACCAGAACCGTCAACTATGTGGGAATATGGTTTCGCTGATGGTGCTGCAGCCTTACTTGTTGCAGAAGAAGATTCATTACCAATTTCAATTGAAGATTATTATTCTGTCTCGGCAAATGTAACAGGTCCTTGGAAAAGGACAAAAGAAGATACATTTATTAGGACTTTTGAAGTTAAAATGGACACAAAATTTTATATAGAGAACATTACTGAAGTTATGTCTGAAATAATGAAGCGAAATAATTTAAAACCAGAAGATATTGATGTTGCTGCTTATTATTATAATAATCCTAGAACTCATAGCAGAGTTTCTAAAATGATGAAATTCAATCAAGGTGTGGCTCAAAATGGGTTATTTTTTCAAGTTGGTGATATAGGTACTCCAATGCCATTTATGCTTTTAATATCGGCATTGAGAAGACCTAAAGAAGATGCAAAAATTATTTTAGCGGGTTTTGGCGATGGAGCTGATGCTATTTTAATGAAGATTCAAGATAGAAAAGCATTAAGAGACTTATCAAAATCTCGGATGGGAATTACCGGATCTCAAAAATCTATGATAACATTAAAGAATTACAATAAATTTCTTGATTACAAAGAATATCTTGAAAAAGATAGATATACCAGAGAAAGTTCTCCTGTTACAATCTGGCGTGATACGGCATCAGTTTATAAATGGTACGGTATAAAATGTAAAAATTGTGGAACGATTCAATATCCAGATATGTTCCGTTCTTGTTATATTTGTAGAGCAGATGATCAAATGGAACGAGTGAAACTTTCACTAAAAGGAACCATCTTTACTTTCAGCCTTGATCATTTAGTTGGTGGTACATACTTAGATATACCTGTACCTCGATGCGTAATCGATTTAGATGGCGGAGGAAGAGTTTTATTAAATATGACTGAAATTGAAAAACCCGAGGAAAATGTCAAAATTGGGATGAGAGTTGAATTAACCTTCAGAAAAGAACATGAAGGTGCTAAATTTAAAAATTATTATTGGAAATGTAGACCCGAAAGGGGTAGAAAATAAAGGAGGTATTAGAAAGATGGTTATAAAAGGAATTAGGGATAAAGTTGCCATAATTGGAGCAGATTCTACAAAATATGGCGAATTATGGGATAAAAATCAATATGATCTGCTTTTTGAAGCTGTTCAAGGTGCCACAAAAGATGCTGGAATAACTAAAGATGAGATTGAGGCAAGCTGGGTTGGAATTTTCTATTTTTTTACTGGATTATCTGGTGCTATGACAGAAGATATATTAAGACTGGATGGAAAACCCTCAACTAGGACCGAAAATTTTTGCGCTAGCGGGATGGATGCATTCAGAAACGCTTCTTTTGCTATTGCATCAGGTGTGTATGATGTAGTCCTCGCATGTGGTGTTGAAAAACTCATGGATCAAGGCTCAAGTGGATTACCAGGTTTTACTCTATTTGGTCATCCTTTATATCCTACGCCTTCCGCACCAGCAATGTTTTCTATGGCGGCTACAAGATGTTTTCATGAATTTGGATGGACAAAAGAAGATTTGGCGCGAGTTGCAGTTAAAAACCACGATAATGGATCCTATCATCCGAAAGCGCATTTTAGAAGTAAAATCACTATAGAAAAGGCAATGAAAGCTCCTATGATCGCAGATCCTTTAGGACGATTCGATTGTTGTGCCATGTCTGATGGTTCTGCTGCATTAATTTTAACTACACCAGAACTTGCTGAAAGTTATGCTCATGCTGACGATTATATTTTAGTGAAAGCTAATGCTCTTTCTTGTAGAACTAATTTCCCGTGGTATGTTCCACCTAATGGACCTGGTGCTGATTTTACGAGTTTTCCTTCCACAGTGAAAGCTGCTGAATATGCTTATAAGGAGGCAGGAATTACTGATCCAAGAAAGGAAATAGACGCAGCTGAGGTACATGATTGTTTCACGATTACAGAACTAATTAACTGTCAGGACTTAAAGTTCTGTGATCGTGGAATGGCTGCTGATGAATTAAAGAATGGAACATTCAATTGGGATGGTGAAACAGCAGTTAATCCATCTGGTGGTTTAAAATCATTTGGTCATCCAATAGGTTCAACAGGATGTAGAATGCTTCAAGAAATTACCAAGCAACTTCAAGGAAGAGCAGAGGGAAGACAAGTCCCCGATGCCAAGATTGGCCTCTGTCATAATCTTGGAGGAGCATTTAGTGTTGCTTCTATTACAATTTTAGGCCAGCGAGAATAATTATTTTTCAATTTTTTATTTTTTTTTATTTACATTAAAAAGCATAACAAAAATAATCACAACTTTTTAATTCCGTGCTTTAGCTCTCTATACAAATTTGCTTTCGTATTGGTCAAGCTTTGACTTTACATCGTTCCTTTCAACAATAATTGCCGCTAAGTTTGCATATAAAGAAGAAAAGATAATAGATCCCTGAAAAGAAATCAGTTGTGCTGAAGTTCACGATTGTTATACAATTAGTGAATTATTTAATTGCCAAGATCTCCATTTTGTGAAAGAGGATAAGTAACTGAAGAATTAAAAAATGGAACCTTTAACTGGGATGAAGAAACTGCAGTTGATCCATCGGGTGGTCTTAAGAGCTCTGGTCATCCAATAGGATCTACTGGTTACCGTATGCTCTATGAAGTATCTAAACAAGTTCAAGGAAGAGCAGATGGAAGACAAACCCCAGATGCAAAAATTGGTCTCACTCATAATTTGGGTGGAGCCTACACTGTATGTTCTGTTACCCTTTTAAGCCAAAATAAATAAAAAAATCTTCTTTTTATTTTATTTTCTTTTTTTTCCTTTTGGATTGTGTAATCTTAAAATAATAATAACAAATTTTTAATTCTGTATTTCTTTTTTTTACATATAATGGCTACTAATAATTATCAATTTGATCAATTTATTGGCAATGTGAACACAGAGCGAATTCGATATATCGCAGATCCTCAACTCCGAAATATTGTTAATGTTACGATTGCGCTTGAAAGACCTTTATTAGTCAAGGGAGAGCCTGGAACTGGTAAAACCCTCTTAGCTCATGCGATTTCGGAAGCATTAGGAAAACGTCTTATTGTTTGGAATGTTAAATCAACCTCTGAAGCAATAGATGGGTGTTATATGTACGATACCGTTCAAAGACTTAATGATAGTCGATTTGGTTCAAATGATCGAAATGTTAATAATATTAAGGATTACATTACTTATGGTCCTTTAGGTGAGGCTTTTGTTTCTAATGAACAGGTTGTTCTCCTCATCGATGAAATAGATAAAGCTGATATAGAATTCCCAATCTACCTCTTACAAGAATTGGATGTTATGGAGTTTTATATCAAGGAAACAAAGGAGGTTATTAAAGCAAATTATCGTCCAATTGTCATAATCACTTCAAATAATGAAAAAGAGCTACCAGACGCATTTTTGAGACGTTGTGTTTTTCATTGGATTGAATTTCCTGAGAAAGATTTTATGGGACAGATTTGCCAATTACATTATCC
>JAHLWH010000202.1 GCA_019058015.1 Promethearchaeota archaeon
GAGTGGGGAGGAGTTAAAAGAATTATTGAATGAATTTTTAGCGGAGATTCATTCCGAGAGGGATTCAGGGTTGGATTTATCAGATTTAGATGAAATTACCCCAGAATAAATTTCCCTTTTTGAAATGGATTTATTTTGTTTTATCAGTCTTATTAGATTAAAAAATAAGTAAGCACTAAGTTTTTTGATCCTTAATTATATTATCAAAATCGAGATATTTAAATCTCCTAGATAAGACGGTCAAGGAAGAGTCGAGTCACGAAACAATACCAAAAAAAGTGGGCGCCCCGCAAGCAGGAACAACTGAGCGTGGAACAAGCGGAAAGCTTGAAGGCGCGCTAGGAGCAAAACATCAAAAGCGTCAATCAAACCGTTCGATTGAGGGCATTTTTCAAGGCTCCTTTTAAGCACACGGTTCTTGGCTGGAAAACAGACAAGTCCAAGCGGTTAAAGGCTGAAGAAGCGGAAGAAAAGTTAAGGAAATTAGTTCGCGACTTACGAGAAGATGCCTCTACACTCATCAATTCTGATATTTTTTCCCCTTTTGTTTTTATCTCATTATCCTTTAACGTCTACTCCATTTAATGCTTTCTACATTATTTAAATAATATGGTGCGGCATATATTTGCTAAATTCCAAATTTATTAAAGATATGAATTGATAATAATTTTTGTTGATACAAATTTTAATATAATTCTAATATGGGGGTTTTAAAAATTAAACTTGAAATTGATTTACCTGAAAAAAAATTTAAAAATAATTTTTGAGATGTTCAATCAAGACTTAACTTAATCGTTAGAAAAAATAGCGATAAATTTCATTAAAAGTTCTCTTAAAGAAATTGAATTTATGCTTTAGGTTATTCAAACAATCTTTTTAAAAATTTGTATAGGAAAACTTGATAAATCATATCTTGAAAAGGGAAAAGAAAAATCATTTGGCTCCAAGTTTTCTATTATAATCATTATCTTTCAAATTAATTTCCGGGGTGTCTTTTACCGAAAAATGATAATTATGAATTAGTGCAAGAACTTTTCACTATACTCGGTATAAGGATTGAATCAGAATAAGAAGAAATAAAAGGGGTTGAGATAATAGAGATTAGGAATGGATGAGAAATAATGTTTTTTTGAAGATTTTTTATGTTATTTCTACTGTTTCTTTGCAATGTTCAAATTTCATTTCAATTTTAATAAGATCTAACCAGAAAGTATATTCATAAACCATAACTTCTTTTAATTCTTTTATTAATTTTAAGATATTATTTAACCTTTTAATCACTTCATTCATTTTGTAATTTCCTCTATTCTTAAAAGGTGTCTCCTATCACAAATCAAGGGCTAAAAGAAGAAAGTCGATTTATATAAAGTAAATTTTTTTTATAGCACATCTAAGAGCTAAGAATTCCAATGTAGTAGGAGTCATAGTTTTTATTTCTCTAACTATTTAAATTATATTTCTTCCTTTAATTGCTTTCCAACATTTTTACAATAATCTTTAACTTCAGAAAGGGCAACCGAAACAATTGCATGCCCCCTATGTTTTCCTTCAAATAATTTAATTAATTTTTGATTATTTGGATCATTTGGATTAATAATCACATATTCTTTACAACGAAGAATACATGCTCGCACCCTAACGAATGACGTATCAATCATTAACCTCCTTTTTTACAGCTAAATCCCTGTATTATTCTGAAAATAGTACAAATAAAAATACCTGATCCTAATTTAACCATTATTCCCTTGTATTTTTCATATTTCTTATCTGAAATAAATAATTTCTGATACGACATAACCCTATCCTTTCTCTGCGATGTTGTTATTATATCTTAATTTTATTTTGAGATATAAAGGTTTATTCTAAAACATTTTTAAAATTATTGGTATTGTAAATTTTAATGGAGATTTTAATTAATTCATTAAAGGAAAATAAGAATCAAATTATTTCTATTAAATAATATATTAATTAAAAAAGCAATATTAATATCGTAAAAAAACTCCAGATGATCAGATCAGATCAGATTATTTTTATTCAAAAAAGAGAAATAAAATCAAATGAAAGAGAAAAATAGTGTAGAGCAATTAAAAAGAGAACTAGTTGAGGAAATAGAACACCATATTAAGGAAATGAGGAAAATTTGCCCTATATGTAGAATAAACATCCCCATTAACTCTCTCTTTTGTCCATATTGTGGAAATAAATTATAATTTTTAATTTTTTTATTAAATACTCTACACTATATTAAATGTCTTGATTTTGATAATTTTCTTTTTAATATAGAAATTTCAAACAATAATATCTAATATTTAATTTACGATATTACAGAAAGAAACGATTTGTTTTTCTAAATTTAAAAAAGATTTAATTAATCGCTGGTTATTGGAACTCTCAAATACACTGGACAAAATTTATATTATAAAGTTTTAATTCCATATATATATGTATTTTATTAATTAAAAAGAGTGAGTTATATGTTTAGAGACCCTAATTTATGCAATAAATTACGAGATGATAGGCGATAAACCAATATTATTTCAATATTACATTCTTTTTTTCAGCTTTAATAATGCGAGGATTTTTTAATTGGGTTTTTTGATTTTTAAATTGTTAAAATATTTTTTAAAAAAATTTGTAAGGATTGCAAAAAAAATCATAATAAGAGGAAAAAAAATTGTAAAATAGGTAAATTTACCTGTATACTTGTAGATATTTATGTCGGCAGAGAGACAAAAAGTCATCATTATTGTCATCGCACAAATAAATATAATTAAATGATCTAATTTTAAAGGGAAACCATTCTTTAATGTAAGTGTGTGATATTCGTCTTTAGTTATTATTCCAATTATTGATGCAATACAAATAAGAATCAATCCATTAATTAGAATAATAACAAATAAGATCGGAGATATTTCATAGAATAGAATCACAGGTAATACCATTAAAAAGGTTCCAATTATATATAATATTAATCCTGTATCTGATAATTTTGACATATTCAAATATTTATATAACATTTTCTTATATATAATATTTTCTTATAAAAATATTTTCCTCTTATATTAAAACATATATTAATATTTTCTGCTGTTCTATTAAATTTTCTTTAATAGCCATGTCATCAACTCTCTTAGTTTCATTTATAACTCTAATGATTTTAGAGAGAATTTCATTTATCCGCCTACTATATGTTGATTCTATCTCATTCAATAATTTAGTATTTTCCTCAATTTTTTTTAGTATAGTTTCATTATTACGCAGATCATCTGCAACTATTTCAACCCGCCCGTTTAGGAGATGATGTTTTTGTTTTTTATCTTTCTCTATTTTCATAATTAGTTTATTTTAACAAATAAAATATATAAAGAAATATAGTAAATAAGACTAGAGATTTACAAGGATTTATTTATTTAATAATGTAGGAGTAATAAATTATATTTAAATTGGATGGAAATAAAAATCTAGAATATACTGTGCATTAAATAAAAATGTATCCAATATGGATCCAGAAGATATTATTGAAAAATAAGTTTATGCTTTTAATAATGAAAAAACCATCAAATAAAATTTCATAAATATGTTAGAAAAATTGAATCAATTGGTTGAAGAAGGTAGGCTGATACGCCCTTTAGAATACACTAAATTGGAATTTTGGAAGGATAAAGTGGAAGATATTATTTTAGGTTTACCTTTAGATAATAAAGATTATTGGTTAAGTAAATTTAACGAAATTAAGTATAAATCTGAAGACCATGATTTTCCTAGGGAGGAAAATGTCGACTTTTGGGCGTTTCAAAAGGGAACAACAAAAGCAATCTCTTTATTATCAAGATTAAAAGAAAGACTTTCAAGAGATTTACCAATAACTAAAAACAAAAAAGTTTTTGTTGTTCATGGTCGTAATTTAAAGATAAGGAATTCGATGTTCGAATTCTTAATGGCTATTGGATTAGAACCAATTGAATGGGAGGAAGCAATAAGTTTTACAGGAAAAGGTTCTCCCTACATAGGAGAAATTTTGGACGAAGCATTTTCAAATGCGCAAGCAATTGTCGTTCTTTTCACTCCTGATGATGTGGCTAAATTAAAAGAAGAATTTCAAAAAGAAACTGATCCCACACACGAAAAAGAACTTACTGGCCAAGCTCGTTTAAATGTAATTTTTGAAGCAGGTATGGCTTTTGGAAGAAATTCTGATCAAACAATATTAGTTCAAATTGGAAAATTACGAACATTTAGTGATATTTATGGACGTCATTATATTGAATTAAGCAATAATGAAAAAGATCGAAAAAAACTCATCGATCGATTAAAAACTGCGAAATTGGATATTAAGATTAAAGATGAAAATTGGCTTACAATAGGTGATTTTTCTATAGAAACAGATAAAATGATATAAAACCTTTATCAACTATAAAAACAAATATAAGAGAAATACATCGAGAATGTTTCAATGCATTAAATGAAATTATAAATTATGGATTTAAACATATTAGTGTCGATTCTATCCCTGTGAATAAAAGATCAGAAATAATTTTTCAATTGGATAAATTAAAATCAAATAGAGAGATAATTAGAGACATAGAAATTCTTTATAATGAGAGGAACATTGGGCAACAAGAAGGAAATTATATAATTTATCTATATATTGGAAATAAATTTGAAATTATTTTAACTTTACATGACTTTAAAATTCAGAAAATAAGAATGTCTTTAGAGGGGAAAAATTTATCCACAAAGTCAATTGAAAAAGATAAACAGGATGTTCAAGCATTATTAAAAGATTTCGCTAATAATAAGTCGTTAGAATATAATCTTTAAAATCTACAATCACATCTTAAATGGCAATTCCCATATTTTATTAATAACTGCTTTTGAGATATATCTTATTGAAGCTAAGTTTATTTGGTTAATCTTATTAAATTATTTTTTGATTTTGGATTTATAAAGTTTTGATTCTGCTTATCTTTAAAAAATTTAGATTAATAGTAGTAGTTCTGGTAGAGATAGAACGATATTTCCAATCATTAAAAAAATAAAAATACAAAACCCAGCAAGTAAAAGATATTCCAACCAGCTTGTTTTGGGATTATAATCTTTCATTTTGATTAACCTTTATTAATTAAAAGACTCTTCTTTTTTAAAAATATTTTTCCTATGATAGATTAAATAATTTTTATCAGGTGCATTATATTCAGTCCATATTGTCATCTTTCCATCAAAATCAAAAAATAGGCGAATATTTTCTGGATAACTTTTTAATTCGGATTTAAATTTGTTAGAAATCAAAATCTTGCCATTATTTGTGAATGAAAAACACCCAAATCAAAAACTCCATTTCCTATACCACCTTTTTCTTTGTCGAACGAATTGTCTAAATAAATATAAAAACAATTTATATAGTATCATAATAGTCTGCACCTTCTATTGGGGTTCTTTCAATTTTTAATAGACTTTCACGTTGTTCTCCGCCCCCCTTTTCTCTAAGGTTTAGCATTCTTTTATTTGAATTCAATATTATTTTTAATAGTTCAAAAATAAAATTTTCATATTCATCGTTGGTATATTTATTACACAATTCTTTCCATAATTTTGCATAGAAAATATGGCATTTTTTTAAATATTCATTCTGTTCATTTCTATTTATGAGTTCTCTTTTCTTGAATAATTCTATTGGAAATAAGAATTTAAGAAATAGCATGTCTAATTTATATTTTTTAATAAACCATCTACGCTGAATTCTAAATTGTTTTTTTGAAAGATTATTATCAAGATTCTTTAGTCTAAAATTAACTTTTGCATCGATTATTAGTAACTCATCCCATTTCCTTTCAATTTCGATAACTTCTTTTTTTATCATTTTGTCAAAATCTGGACAAGGTAAGAGCTTTGCTTCATAAACTCTTAATTGTAATCGATCTAATCTTTCTCCTTTAGCTTTTCTGGACAAAATCTCTATAAAAAATACAATTAAATTAGAGTTCAACCAAGCAGCCATTAATTTAATATATTTTTCATTTTTTAATTTTACGTATAATAATTGATTTCCAATAGAGTATTCTATATTGGTCTTAATCGGATTTATAAATATTCTCCAATAAAAAGTTGATAAGTAGATTTCGTGAGGATAAATATCTTTAAGATAGAACCAAATTGGTCTTGATTTTACAGATGTTCTTTTATGGAGTTTTTTCATCTCTCCATCTTTGATATATTTATATAAATCTTGATGTTTTTGTTTAAAAAACGCCATAAAATATTGATATTTTGTTATCATTTTGCCTTGCTTAAGATATTTATTATGTATATTATTCCATTTATTTATTATCGGCTCTATTAGATTTCGTAAATTTAAGATACCCCACTGGGGTTTTGATTCATTAAATTGAATTCTATTTACTTGACCTAAAGATATAATCAATGGAGTAAAATAATTTCTCAAATATTCTGGCAATTCATCATATTTCCTGAAAAAGAATTCATTGGCACCCGATTTAATTCCCATATTTATTTCTGTATATTTAGTTATTTCAGTCATTCTTTTATTATAACTTAAAAAACTAATTAATTCAAAATTGAAAAATAGGAATATCGACCATTTAAAAACATTTTTCAAAATCTTTTGTGAAATAAAATAAAGCCTAATTTCTTCATTATCGATATCATTTGAAATGTTTGTATTATCTAAAATGTTCAATATTTCATTTACTGATTTTTTTTCCTTAATTCTTAAAAATTTTACTAAATTATTTTCCCTATCTTTTTTATTTTGACATTTTTCTAAAATAATTATGACCGATCCAATTAATGGGTCCTCAAAAGATTGTCTGTCAAAAGAGATTATAGCTTTAATTTTAAACAATCTTAATAATATTTTTTGAAACTTTTCACCGTACTTTGTATCCAACCACCTATTAGAAATAATCGTCCCGATTTTTCCATTATTTTTCAAAAATTGCCAAGCGTGAGTGATGAAATAACAATATATGTCAGATCGACCATCCATTTTTAAAATAGGTTGTGTTTTATTTTTCAAGATTGATTTTAAATCATTAGAATTTAAATGCTTACTCACTAAATCTCTGTTTATTTTTTCTTGTCTTAAATAAGGAGGGTTCATTACAATCACATCAACACCTTCAGGAAAGATTGTTCTATCATCAGAAATTTCACCATTAGACGTAGATATTCTTGTAATTAACTTTTGTTGACTTCTTGTTATTTTAAAGAAATCTTCATTCAATATTTCTACTTGATGTGTTAGAAGTTTAATTTCTTGAATTGCTAAAGCAATTGCCGATAAATGGGTAGGAAACCTATTGATATCATTACCTTTAATCTGTTCTAATAATTTTATATGATTAGTAGGAATAGAGTTCTCTGTTTTTAATCTTTTTATAACATTATATGCCCCTACTAAAAATCCACCTGAACCACAAGCGGGATCAAATATTATTGATTCATGGTTTTTAATTGTTAATCTATTTATCAATTCGATTATAGGTTTTGGTGTATAATATTGTCCAAGTTCTCGACGTTCTTCTATTGGAATTATTTTCTCAAAGAAGAAACCCAATTGAATAGCATCAAATTTATTTAAATTTATATTCTGTAATGATGCAATAAATTCAATAATGTCTTCTTGGAAATCTTCCAAGGGAACATCAAAAATGTTATTATAATCTGAGACAATTTTTATTTCCTTATTGATATCTGAACTAAATAACTCTCCTGAAGAAAATATCGGTTTAAAATTAATCTGATCTACAATGCTTTGAAATAAAAATCTCAATTCTACAGAGAAATTAGGTAAATGTGCAATTTTTTGAAGAGATTTTAAACTATATCCTTTTGTTTTGGATAATAATTGGTAAAAAAGTATTTTATCAATTAAGATATAGGCTGCTTCTTTTGCCATTTTTGCGAGATCTTTTTCATTATCTATGTTTCTCCCTAATGCTTTCATATGTTCTTTCAGTTTTCGATAAAACTGAGATGTTTTGCCCATATTTATAATTTTCTTCTTTAAACTTTCATAATATTGTGGATAAATCAAATCAAGAAAAGACTTCAATTGATGCGAATAAAGGTCTTCTTCAATGATTGGTTTTATTTTGTTTTTTATAATTTTTGCAATTAAATTTAATAATCTTGATGCAAACTTTTTTAAATCAAACACCTCTAATGAAAGAATTGGTTCATCAATTGAATCTTCTACATTGATTATTTTAAAGACAACAAAATATTTTCCATTAAAGGTTGCATAATATTCTGTTTTTAATTCCTTTGCATATTCTTTAGCTTGAGCGATAACAGGTTCGGCAAAGGGATTAATATTATGGGTCACTTTCCCATTTTGAGATATCCTTTTTGTTTCTATAATAAAAATTGTTCGGTCTCCAGATTTTAATACAGCAATATCAGCTTTTTTTGTAGAATCCTCACTTATAGGCCATTCAGTTTCAATTGATTTAAATTCTACATTATCTATAATTAATGTTTCTGACTTACTTAAATCAATTTGAGTTTGCATATAATGTGCTGTATCAAATTTAACCTTTTCTTCCCGTTCAGCTCTTCTTTGTATTAAACTCTTTTTTTTTGTCATGGATTAAAGTTTTTTTAAGCTGGATATGAAATATAATTAATATTTTAATACATTATTTATAAGAATAATTTTCATTAATAAATTATGTTAAAAAATCTAAACATACGCTACATTAAAATCTTAAGGAAATCGATTTTTTATCAAAGAACCCATCTCTATACATTTTATAGAAATTTTTGAATTTATAATATTTCATATTCTCATTTCCTACATTTGTAATAAGATAGAGAATACAAATGTAGGAAAATCTCCATCTAGTAAGTAGACCATAATAATTTAATTAATTCATGCAACTTAGTGATAATACTTCATTATAGTTAAATTTGGTAATGAGTATGAAGCGGGAATTAAATTAAGAAATACTCGAAACGGAAAGATAATTAATAATAATTGTTCAGGAAATAATGGCGTGGGTATAATGTTATCAGATGGCTGTAATTATAATACAATCTTAAGGAATAATGTATCCAATAATGGACAGCACGGAATATTATTATATAATGATTGCCATAACAATTTACTACTACGAAATAATATAAGCGTAAATGATTTTTGTGGAATAAATTTAATTAAAGACTGTAATTATAATTCCATTTCAGAGAATAATATTAGTGAAAATGATAATGGTATCATGATTTTCGATGGATGTTTGGAGAATGCCTTTTTAGGCAATAGAGTTGAAAATAATAATAACTCTGGAATTGAGGTAAATCATTTTTGTAATTATAATAATTTTTCAAGAAATATTATTCAAAATAGCGGTGAATACGGAATTAATATTACATCAAATTGCAGTTATAATCTCGTGTATAATAATTCTATTAGAAGAAATTTAAAAAACGCGATTGATGATGGAATTAATAATCATTGGAATAGTTCGCTGATTGGTAATTATTGGAGTAATTATTTAGGCATAGACTGGGACGACAATGGTATCGGAGATACCCCTTTCGAGATTTGGGGCTCAGCCGAGAGTAAGGATTTTCTGCCAATTTGGGATGATGGCTATAAAACACCATTATTTATCTGTTTAATTATAATTAGCTTAATAACATTGGGAGTAGGTGGAATTACAATATTTGTTTTATTTAAGAAAAGAATAATTAAGGATGAGGAAATAACCTATGTGGGTATACTTCTAATAATTCTTATCTTGTTTTTTCTGATGAGTATTATTTAGCTTATTATTGAAAAGAAAATTTTACAATTATCTCTAAAGAGTAATTTATTTTTTGATTTACAATTTAATTATTTTCCTTACTCATACGTTATATATGCAAAGACACTTGCTGTAATATTATACATGTATTGTGTATTTTGATAGATATATTTAAAGACAAAATTTGGAAGGAAAGGATGAAAATATTTATATTTGTGGTTGTTTTAAGATTAGAATTAGACATAAACAATGCAATAAAAAATAAGACAAAAGTGAATTAAATGAAAAATCGAAAAATCTTTATGCTGTTTCTATTTGTTTTCATTTTGAATTTTAACTTCTTTTTAGCCCAATTGTCTGCAAATGCCTTAGAAACAGTTGAATGGACTGTTATGTGGGGTGGAGTTGATAATGAATATTTAGAAGCAATGACAATTGATCCTTCCAATAACATCTATCTTGCAGGAAGCACAGCAAGCTTCACATTTGGGGAGAGAGATATGTGTTTAATCAAATATAATGATTCGGGAGTTCTGCAATGGAACCGTACTTGGGGTGGGAGTCAATTTGATTACGGAGAAGGTATTGAGATCGATTCTTTGGGAAATGTGTATCTATTGGGAACCACACTTAGTTTTGGAGCGTGGATGGGTGATGTAGCACTCTTAAAATACGTTAATTTTGGAACTTTACAATGGAATAAGACTTGGGGTGGAGATGTGGAAGATTATGCGAGAGGAATTGCAATAGATTCATTAGATAATATATATATTGCAGGA
>JAHLWH010000203.1 GCA_019058015.1 Promethearchaeota archaeon
ATTGACTTCTGGTTAACGGATTTACATGTTCCGGAAATTGGAATATTCCAAAAACAGATACTCATGGCTAAATCCCGTCAGTTTCCTAAAAACTTAGATCTATGTGGTTCTGTGAAGGAAGACAATGATGTTGTGGGATTTTTTGGTCTTATGAAGAAAGAGTGGGAAGAACAAGAAGATAATCCTTGTAAAAAGAGATTAGTAATCAAATGGTTTGATTCCGATTCGATTGCTTGGCAAGGTACAATAGAGGAAATGGTTTTAAATAGTTTAAAAGCTACGTTTGGTGCAGAATATTCACTCCCTGAATTTAAAATGATGGTTAGAAAATACAAATATATCGTTGATTTGGCTAAGCAAAATCTGCGATTTCCAAAGAGATTATTTGGAGAAATTCATACATTTCCACTTTTAATGAATGAGAAGAAAAAAGAGTGGGAAATTTTTACATTTGATGAGGATGTACTATCTATCGGTAGTGATTGGGATATTTTTGATGGACAGGATAAATTAATTGCAAAAATTGATGAGAAAGTTGTTAATGTAGGTGGAAAGTATGTTGTTAAATTTTATACTGAAAAAGCATATGAAAATGAAACATTGAAGAGTATAATATTACTATTTACAATGATGCTCAAATTTTTACAACCGATCAAGCATAAATTACAAAGAACTAGAAAATTACTTAAAAACGGGAAAATTCCTTTGAATATCTCTGCCCAAGAAACAAAATTATATCGGAACCCTCGTGCTCTAAGGCGATAGAATCTAATGTTAAAATAGAATCTTGGAAGAGTAAAAAATAATGGCCAGAAAAAAGATTTTAAAATATAGAGGGACTTTAATCAAGAGAGATATTTCAAAGTGGGCAAAAGATGATGAAAAAATACAAAAATTCTGGGAAAAGATTAAAGATACTTTATTTTTTCTTATAGATGAGAAGGAAGCAATTATATTAAATACTAAGCTTGAGGATATATACCGTAAATTTAAAGGAAGGAGAGTAGAAATTGTAATACAGGAGGCTAAATCTAAACCAAAGATTAAGATTCCAGATTTAGATGAAGAATTTGATACAACTGAGACCATATTACAAAAATTGAAATTATTTCTTCAAGATGATGAATAAATTAAACTATTTTTTTTACTTTTATTATAGAAATTTGAAATTAACGAATTATTAAAAAATCTTAATTACTTTTTTTATACTTAATAAAATTATGGACTTAGAAATATTTCCAATCAAAACTCTAAAAGGAAGAATTACAACCCCGCCGTCAAAAAGTCATTCTCATAGAGCTTTTTTTATTGCAGGGTTAACTGAGTCAATTTCAGTTATAAATAATCCTCTATCATTAGGAGATGTGGAGGTAACAATTAATGCTCTTAAGAGTTTAGGAGTTAAAATCCTAAAAGAAAAGGAGAATAAATTTTTAATAGATTTTCATAAAGCTAAACTTATTGCTCCCGAAGAGCCGATAGATTGTAGAAATTCTGGTACAACTTTTAGGACCTTATGTGCTCTGGGATTATTAACGGAAAATGGAATCCGACTATCAGGGGAATTTTTAAAAAGAAAACGTCCAATCTTACCATTATTAGAAGCAATAAAACAATTAGGTGCAGAAATTGAGGTTAATGAGGATGAAATTAGTATCAAACCCGTTAATGTAATTCCTAAAAAAATAAAACTTCCAGGAGATATTAGTTCTCAATTTATAACAGCCTTACTACTCATTACACCACTATTGAAATGTAAAGGTAGGGATGCTACGATTATAGAGTTAACTTCCCCGCTTACATCTCATCCATATATCTATTTAACATTGGATATGTTGGATCAAGCTGGAATAACAATTAAGCAAGAGATTTCAGAAGATTTAATGGGAAATTTAGTAATTCCATGTTCTCAGTACTATCGTGGTCAAGTATATAATATTCCAGGAGATTTCTCATCAGCCGCTTACGTCTTAGGAGCTGCAACACTAGCGGAGAATGAACCCGAAGTTATTATTTCCAATTTGGATTTTGATAGTCCTCAACCTGATAGAAAGATCTTTTCCTATTTAAAAGAGATGGGAGCCAACATATTAATAAATCCTCATGAAAAAATGGCAAAAATAAAAAAGGGAATAAGTAGAAGCCCTTTAGAAGACTTTTCAATTGACTGTAGGGAAACTCCTGATTTATTTCCAATTTTAGCAGTAATGGGTTGCTATACTAATAAGGTTTTGAAATTATATAATATTAAAAATCTAAGAAGTAAAGAATCAGATAGAGTTTCTGGGATATCTCGAGAATTGAAAAAAATGGGAGCAAATTTAGAAGAGCATGAAGATCAATTGATAATAAAGGAGAATAAAAAATTAAATGGGGCAGATTTAAATCATGGTGATGATCATCGCGTAGCCATGGCTTTAATTGTTGCTGCAATGTTTGCAGAATCAAACTCATATATTTCAAATGTAGAGATTATTAAAGATTCTTATCCAACATTTATAGAGGATTTGCAAAAATTAGGAGCACACTTTAAAATCAAATAGAATAATTATCGGAAAGATTTTTGGCGTTTTGCTCTCGCTCCCTTCCCTCCGAATTTCTTCGGCTCTTTCCTTCGACTATCTCCACTTAATAATGAACTATCATATTCTTTAAATATATTGGCAGTGGATTTACGTCTTATGTATTTATAAATCACTCTTGCCAAAGCCATTCTAATAGCATCAGTTTGAGCCATTATTCCACCAGATTTGACTTTTACTTTTATATCAACTTCTTTAAGTTTTGGTTCTTCAAGGATTTTAAATAATTCTTTAATCCGTTCTTTAGCAATTCTTGGTTCGTGTGCTTCTAGTGGAACAGAATTTATTTTAACTATTCCCTTTCCTTCAGTGTTTAAAACGGCTCGAGCAATTGCAGTTTTTCTTTTACCTGATGCATTAAAATATTTAACCATTTATTTAAATCTCAACCTCTCTATTTTTCCATCCAATCCTCGTGCATAAAGTTTCAAGATGAATATATTTATTCTGCAATCTAGAAACGTCCGCATTTTGAATTTCAAGTGGAGTTAATTTTTGATATCGATGTTTAAATCGTTCAGGAACATCTGAAATATAAACATGAATTCTCGCAAATGCATCCCGACCCCTTCTATTCTTTGGGAGCATACCGCGTACAATTTTTCTAAAAAAACGATCCGGACGTCTCGGCCAAAAAGGACCGCGCCTCGGATTTGTGGCAGTATGAATATTAAGTTTCTCTAAATATTTCTTTTGAATTTGATCTTTTTTACCTGAAATCACACAGTCTTTTGCATTAATGACGACAATAAATTCTCCTAAGAGCGCTTTTTTTGCGATTTGAGTGCAAGCTCTTCCAAGTATTTTATCTTTTACATCTATTAATTTATATTCAACCATCATAGATTCATTTTTCTCATTTACACAATTATTTTTACGTTAGATCCACTAGGATTCGTTGATAATAACTCTTGAATAGAAATAATTTTACTTTCAGTTGATGAATTTTCGATAATTTTTTTTACAGATTTCGAAGCATTTAAACAAGCAATTGTGACAGAATGATCAAGAGTACCCATACCAAGAATTTTTCCGGGAACAACAATTACATCTTTGTTTTTAGTCTTATTATTAATTTTAAAGAGATTTACTTCTACTTTATTCTTTCTTGGTTTAAAAATTCTTTTTGAAACATCTCTCCAGATCCTTCTTTTAGTTTTCCACAGAGTCCGAGCTAATTTCCTTTTATAATAGTCGCTTGGACCCGTTGGTTTATGAGACATAATATTATTCCCTTAAAATTTATGAACTTTAATATTTTGCATTATTTTTTAAATTTATGAATATGATTACTTTAATAATTTATTCTATTTCTATTTCCAAATTTTTTAATTGTTCTTTAAAATCATCAATTTTCTCTCTAAATATTTCCCAACTTTTGTTTAGAAGAGTATCAAACGGGAGAACTCCATCTGATTCAATTGAAAAAATGAATTTATTATCATCCCATTCGACTTTAATAGCCCCTTCAGGACATTCACGATAACATGCTTCACATAAATTGCAATGTTTCCAAAAATCCGGAATTAATTTCGGATTACTTTCTTCAGTTTCAACTTCGAATAATTCTTTTGAGCAGTATTTTAAAGCTATACATTTTTGAGTACATTTTTCACATTTACGTTCATCAATCTCAATTTTAGGATAAAATTTATATGCAATAGCAGCAACACTTTGGAATTTAGCGTGATCTTTAGCTCTTCCTAATACAGCAAATGCTTCAAATGTTAATGAAGAACCATGTTCTAATTTTACAATTGGAATATTAGGACTTACTGGGACAATTTTTGGATCATTTGAGATTAAATCTCCCGAGGTGACGAGAATGATTTCATCTGTATCGTTTTTTACATCACATGTCAACGTAACTGAACATAATGAGCACCCAGCTCCTCCACAAGAACATTCTTGTTGAAAATTATAAATTTTTAGATCTGTAATTATTGGAATCATTGCAAGTCTATGTGTAAGAATTTCATCGTAAAGTGGACTATCATTCCTTAACATTATTACTTCATCAATTGCCATTACGGGAATTTCAATTAAGATTATTCTTCTGAAGGCATTAGCCATTTCAATCGATACATCTGAAAGTACAAAACGATAAAGACGATCGCCTTTTTCAATAATTTCTATACTCATTAAAATTTTAAAAGTGGCAATAAAGATAAAATTTTTGATTTTTTTTTTAACTACTTTTCCATTTAAACTTGGTTAAATCTAATTTAGAATTAAAAAAAAATGTAAAAATTATTTTTTTCTTTACTTGGTCAAATATAGGAATCGTTCTAAATAATACAACCAGACTTGACCAAAATTTGTACTAAAAAATATATCACTTGCATGTCCCGCTAGGGGAAATAATAAATTACAGCATGTTATTCCCACGTTATCGCACGCATTTTTAATTTCAATAGAATTAGAAAAATCAACAAGCTTATCACTCATACCTTGGTAAATTAAAATGGGAGGATCATTAGCATCGATAATGGCGGTCGATGAATATGCATCGAATAGTTCTGGGTCAGTTTCAGGACTACCTGGTAAAAGTCCACTCGCTCCAGCCCATAAAACATTACTTGGAGGATATAATGGAATTATTCCTTTAATATTTATATTTTCACTAAAAGTTCCATTAAAATAATCCTCATTATAACCAAATCCAGTAACACAAGTTAAATGACCTCCCGCAGAATTTCCCATTATATAAACACTTTCAAGATTTGCATTATATTCTGCAGCATAATTGTTTTCTAAGAGTTTCGTGAAAATTCCAATTTGATTAACCATATCAATAAAAGTATAATTCCCAACAACGTTTTCTGGTGTAATGATTGCTAATGCACCTAATGAACCTGTATCTCTTAAGCCATATTGAATATCAAATACTACATATCCCTGAGCTGCAAGATATTTATTTACAACTGGCATATTACCAGCGCTTTTATCTCCTGCAACCCAAGCTCCTCCGTGAATTTTAATGATTGTGCTTCTCTTTCCTGGTAAATTCTCATCAGATTCCTTTGGCATATATACATCGAAATATAGGGTAACTTCCTCGTCTGGATCTTCATAATATGCAATATCTTCTATGATCTGGCATTCTTTATGTGGGACTCCTAAAAATTGTTGTGGAATATTAAAAGGTGAATGCATAAAAAAAGACTTAACGTCATCTGGAATTGTAATTTCCCAATTTTCACCAAATCCTGCGCTAAATTCGGCATTTGCATTTGAAATCGAGACCGGTGTTAAAAGAAGTGGTACTGAGTTTAATCCTGCAATTGTAAAGCCAATTATCATAATCGCAAAAAATATTTTTGGATGATTTCTTTTACCTATTAATTTTAATAAAAGAAATGTTGCAGCAATCACGATGAATAAGAGAAATTCACTAATTTGTGCCATAAACCAATTTACAACGCGAGAAATTGCATCCGTTCCGCCCACATATATCTGAAAAATAGAATATACTCCTATTATAAATGCTAAAGCACAGAGAATTGCCAAAATGATTTTTACAATTCCTAGTTTATTCAAGATTCCATGCACCTCGATTTTCTAGATTCTTAATATTAAGATAGGCTAAACACATCCCAAAAAGGGCCATGCCGAAAAACCCAATGTAAGTTATAAGACCAAGTATTGTAAACATAGCCATATCCGCAGTGTGAACTATGCTTGATAAACCGGTGTTTATTAATAAGAAAATCCAAGCTAAAACATAAAAGGCAAGACAGTAATAACAGAAATGATTGATTTTTTTACCAATCTTGTCAGGTTTTACGAGAATTAGATCATTAATAAAGATTAGCACAAAAGTCCCAAACCAAGCGATTATCATTATAACTCCGAGGATATCCCACAGTATTGAGTAAATTGGGTAAGCGAAATATATGATCCCTAGAATTACTGTTATCAGATTTATTAATAGAATAAAAAAGTTGTAAATTTTAAATTGTTCTTTTTTTAATTTCATTTCAAATAACCAACTTTTTTTTAATTATTATTTGAAGTTCAACTACTATTTGAAAATATCTTTTTTATTTCGGTTAGAACTCTTCAATTTCACAGCTATTAAAGAAATTCTCTATAACAAAAATAGAAAAAAAAATTCAAAAAAAAGTTTAATAAAACTTGTGATATTCATAGGCTTCATTTGGTGATTGGAAGCAATATTTTACTTCTTGGAAATCCTTCCGAAACTCTTTAATTTCTTCTTTTACTTTATTTAGGTCTTTTTTATCGATGAGAACTTGTTTTATAAATTCTGCTATTTGGTCCATTTCCTTTTCTTTCATTCCCAAACGGGTAATTTCTGATGTTCCTATACGTAATCCTCCAGGATTTTGATAATGTCTTCCCTGCATAATATCCCATGGAAGAAGATTTCGATTGAGAATAATATTGGCTCTTTCTAAAAGTCCTTCAATATCTCCACCTAAACCCACTGTTTTTTCAAAACTAGTTATATCCAAAACTAATTGATGTGAAGCAGTATAACCATTTTCTTTTTGTAAGACGTTAATTCCACTATCATATAATGCTTTACCTAATGCCTTCGCATTCTTTATTATTTGCTCACAATATTCCTTACCAAATTCAATCATCTCAGCTAGTGCTACAGCTAAACCAGCAACGTTATGTAAATGATGATTTGATAATAATGCTGGAAATGCTGAGAATTTCAAATTTTCAACAAGACTTTCATCATCAGCTACAACCATACCATGTTGAGGTCCAGGAAGTGTTTTATGAGTGCTTAAACTCATTACTTCAGCTCCTTCACGAAGTGGATCTTGAAAGAATCCAGCACCAATCAATCCAGCCACATGTGCGGCATCGTACGCAACATGAGCTCCTACTTCTTTTGCAACTTCACTTAACTCCTTTACTGGGTGTGGAAACAAGAAGACGGATCCTCCAAATAAAATCAATTCTGGCTTAAATTCTCTCATTAACTCAGCAGAACCATCTACATCTAAATTCATTTTCTCTTGATCAAATTTAAAATATTCAATCTCTAATCCTCGAACTGTTCCTGCTGTTCCGTTAATTTGCATCCCTGATTTAGTGAACATAGGTGCATGACTGATATGACCACCTTTAGGGATTGGCATAACCATCATTTTTCCATTATTACGAGATGTAAATGCATTATATAACGCTAAATTGGCAACTACACCAGATATTGGTCTTACATCAGCAAATTTTGCTTTGAAAAATTTTCTGGCAAGTTCCATGCATAAGTCTTCAATATCATCGATGAATTTGCAACCAGCATATACACGCTGACCACTCCAACCCTCTGCATATCTGTGTGAGAAGTCACAAGAACATGCTTCCTTTACAGCCGGGCTTGTAATATTTTCAGAAGCAATCAGAGGAATGCAATTTCGAAATAACTCATGATGATCTTGCATTATGGTTCTCATATTTTCAATTGTTTTTTTCAAGAATAACTCAATTCCTTCTTTATTTATAAATAGATAATTAATTTTTTTAAGAATAAGTAAAACTGAAATTAAAGTTTATCCTTAAAATTTTTTATTATCAAATTCACAATTTTATTATTTAAATTCCAATTATGGGTAGTTTCTTAAAAAAAGATGCAAATTGCCTAAAAGAATATTTTTATTCTTCTTTAGTGCCTTTCTCTAATAAAAGGCGTGCTTCAAACATATTTAACCTCTGCCCTTTCTTTTGTTTTTCAATGGCAGCAGCTAAATTTTTTTTAATAATTTCATCTTCTATTGTTTTTCTTTCCATTTGTTTCTTATAAGCGTAATGTTTTTTTGGTTTCCTGACTCTCTTCTTTTGATTTAGCATTTTTATGAATAATTCATGGTATTCATCCGCTTTTACTTTATTGATGATTAATTCTTCTTCTTTAATTTTCCTCTGGTCATTAATGTAATCTATTTCTTTATAGAGTGTTACCATTTTCTCATGGTATTCTTGAGATTCTTTTGATAAAACGTTAAAATTTTCTTTAATATTATCCAACTCAATTCCAATAGATTCAATATCCTTTTCGATTTGAAATAATTCATCGTTTTCTTCCATGTATTTTAATAGTTCCTTCCGTTTTTCAGCTAATTCAGTAATTCGTTCAATTATACGATTTTCTTCTTTAATGGTTAATTGATCAGTTTCAATACTTCGTTCTAAACGTTCAGTTTCTGCTTCGTATTTTTTTATTAATGAATAATTCTTACCATTAGCTTTGTCTTTACTTTTCAGATTATTTCTTTTATTTTTATATTCCTTGATTTTATCTATTAATTCATATTTCTTTTTTTTTTTCTCTTTTATCTTTTGATTTATTTCGTCTCTATTTTTCCTTAAATCTTTTGCTTCTTTTCTGTATTGCTCAATCTCTTTATTTGTTGAATTAAGATATTTAAATAATTCTTTGGTTTTAATATTGTGTTCGTCCCGAAGTCTTTTGTAGTCATCTGCTTGAGACTGAATCTCACCGAATGAAAGTTGTTGCGACTGCCTACGAGAATTGTTTCTACTCATTTATTAAAATACCTTTAATTAGAAAAAGAAAAAATTTGCATTCTCTATTGTGAAAAAATTTTCCATTATTTTTTAAATTTTACATATTATTATTTGAGAATAAAATTATTAGAACAAATCAATCAACAAAATGTCTCCAATGGTAATGACTTTGTTAAAATTTACAATTAAATTTTTTTTATCTTCTATTTTTTTAGCCAATTTAATTTGTATATCATCAATTTTACCAGATTGGGGATTATAATTGAGATCAATAATCTTACCGATGATGTTTCCGGTGGCAATATCATAACATTGAAGGTTTAATAAATTTGAAGCCTTAATGACTTTAATATTTTTGCTGTTTTCCATATATTGACTTAAGAGTGAATTTGAATTTTATTTTCAATTCTATAAGTATAGATTGAGTATCATGATTATTAAAATATTGAAAAAATTTAAACCATTACAAAACCTAACAATTAAATAATATAAAAATAAAATAAAAAATCGACCTAAATTTGAATATAATTAAGGATACTGACCATATCCTACTTATGTATGATGGAAAAAGGAAATGGCTGCTAAAAGTTCGACAAGGTGAGAATTTTGGGACTCATAAGGGAATAGTCTATTTTGATGATATAATTGGAAAACAATATGGAACTTGTATTTTTACAAAGCCTCAAGGTTTTAAAATGAGAGTTTTTAAGCCACTGCCAAGTGATTTTATTTTAAAAATGGGGAGAACTACACAAATTCTTTATCCCGAAGATTGTGGATTAATTTTGATGTATACTGGGATTGGTCCTGGGTCTTTAGTTTTAGAAGCAGGAACAGGCTCTGGAGCTTTAACATGTATCTTAGGTAATTATGTTAAACCTAATGGTCATGTTTATTCGTATGATATAAGAGAGAAATCATTAAAACAAGCAAGAAATAACGTTCAAAAAGCTCACTTAGAAGATGTTGTATCGATTGAATATGGCGATATTTTAATAGATGTTGACCATCATGAACTTGATGCTGTTGTTTTAGATCTTGCAACTCCATGGTTAGCGGTTAAAAAAGTAAAGAGTTTTCTGAGATTAAGCGGTGTTCTATGTTCATTTTCCCCAACGATTGAGCAAGTCAAAAAAACCGTAGAAGCCTTGGAAGGTAAAGAATTTTATGATATAAACACCTTTGAATTAATTAAAAGGAAAATAATTGTAAAAGAAAATGCAACCAGACCAACAACAAGAATGGTTGGCCATACTGGATATTTAACATTTGCTCGCAGGATTCAAGATATTGAAAACCCTTATCAAGGAAAAAAACCAGAAAAAGCAGAAAAGGTCGATTTATCAGATTTATCAGATTTAATAAAATTGTAAAAGGTTGTAATTATGGAAATAACTTATGAAGAATTTATGAAACTAGATCTTCGAATAGGTCTAATTAAAGAATGTGAAAGAATCCCCAAATCGAGAAATTTATTAAAAATGATGGTTGATTGTGGGGAAGACCAACCTCGTCAAATAGTTGCAGGCATGGCTCAAAATTATGCTCCCGAAGAACTTATAGGGCAAAAAGTAGTGGTGCTCCTGAATTTAAAACCTAGAAAATTAATGGGTGTTCAATCTAATGGCATGGTGTTAGCGGCAGATGTGGAAGATAAACCATTTCTACTTAAATTAGAGAAAGAAAAAAAAGATTTAGTTCCGCCTGGAAGTAAAATTAGATGAAAATTCAAAATCCTTTCTTTTGAACTCCCATTTTCCATTCTTTCTTTTTTTTAAAGCGTGAAGTTTTAAAATTAAATTTCCCTATTCCACTTCCTTGAAGCATTTCCTCATATCTTCTTAAAATCTCTTCTAATACTTCTCTTGTATCTCGATTAAATACTTGTTTTGGCTTATTTAATAATCTTAAAACTTCTTTTTTTTTCGAATCTAATGTAAGGACTAAATTATCTAAAGGAATATGATAAGAGCGCACGAACCAGCCACCTTTCTCATCATGCGCTGTAAGCTTAAGAATATTTGAAGGCAATTTTTTTATTTTAAAATCAAATAATTTCTTACCTGGTTTGACTAAGATATTCAAATAATAAGGTAGGTCATTCTTGGGATTTGTTATTTTACTTAAAAATTCCTTGAGTTTATCTTCGCTCAAAATCCAATCAAAATTAATTTTATTAAATATGCTTATTGATTAAGTTAATATTACAAACTAATTAAATTAATATTATAAATAAATTCAATAGGTGTATGTTTAAATGACTGTTCAAACTAAAACATTCTCAATTCGAACAAAAAGCTATTGTGATGTAGTTAATATTACGGAACAAGTTAGTAGCGCTGTAAAAGAAAGCTCTATAGAAAATGGGATCGTAAATATTCATGTCGCTGGCTCTACTGGAGCAATCTCAACTGTAGAATATGAACCCGGATTAGTCAAACATGATATAGAGGAATTTTTAGAAAGGATTATTCCATATGATCAGAACTATAAACATCATAATACTTGGGGTGATCATAACGGAGCAGGGCATTTGAGAAGTTTCCTCTTAAAAACTTCGATCACGGTTCCAATTAACAATAGAAGACTACTATTGGGCACGTGGCAGCAACTAGTTTTTGTAGAATGTGATGAGCACGCCCGCAATCGCGATATTTTTTGTACATTAATTGGGGAATAATCAATTTCCTCTATGAATTTTTGATATTGGTCAGAATACAAAAAATTTTATATTTGTCAGAATTGTTAAAAAAGTAATTTTTATTTTCCATATGTTTAAATTGATATTTTTTTATTTAGATCTAAAATTTCTTTTTTTTTTGTTTCATTTTTAAAGTAATTGAAAAAGAAAATGAATTAATTAAGTTTTTCAATCATTTTTTCTAATTCTGCCATAACTAACCTAAAATCACTTCGACGCCTGATTAATTCCAGATTTTCTCCTATCTCTTGTACAGATTTTTTCATTCTTTCTAATTGACTTTTGTAAGATGTGTCTTTATTCAAAACATTTTTCATTGAAAAAATTTGATATTGTAGTGATTCTAAAAAGCTATTTATAGAATAACTCACCCATAACCACCTTTTATTTTTTTTTTTACTTATTATATTTTGAGTTATAGAAAACTTCTCAACTCTTTATATAAAAGAACAAAATATTTGGATGTCTTGTACATAATACGTTGTGTTATTTGGATATTACGATATAAATAGAAAATTAAAAATAATATGGAAAAAACAAATTATTTATGAATGAAATTGAGGAGTTATTTAATTCCTGGAAAGATCTTAATATAAAAGTAGGAGCGAAATTAGGGTCGTTCGAAATGACTGAGGTAAAAAAGCTTAGAATGGAACAAAGCAAGACTGAAGATGCAGTTTATGAGATATTAAAAGAGAAGGCTACTCCAGAGGTTGCAAAAATATTACCAGAAAAATGTGGGGATATGGAAATCGGCATTAATATTAGAGATAAAGAGTTTTATTTTGTTATGGAAGACCAAGACCCCGAGAGTGAAAAGCTAATGGCGATTGTTTTTGGAATTGATGAAAATATTAAAATTGTTAATGACTTTAATGTAGATGAATATGATTAAGAGAAGTATTATTTAAAATGATAATAATATAAAGCAATTTTTTTATATATGATTTAAATCTATATTATTATTTTTAAAGGTAAAATATTTTGAGTGAAAGCAAAGATAATTTTGTTAAAATCATTTTTTCAGGCTTGGACAATGCGGGTAAGACGAGTGTGCTCACTGCTTTAGAGAAAAAATATAATTTTGAGAAGGAAATTTCGGAATTAAAACCAACAATTAGAGTAAATTATCAGAGCACAAAATTTTTAGGAAATGACGTAAAATTTTGGGATATGGGTGGTCAGAGTCAGTATCGTGAGCTATATAAAGCGAAAGCAGAATTCTATTTTGCAGATACTGATTTATTGGTTTATTTAATAGATATTCAGGATAAACCAAGACTCCCCCAATCACTAGAATATTTAGGTGAGATTCTAGAATTTTTTTCAGATAATGATATGGACGTTCCTGTAATTGTAACCTTTCATAAATTTGATCCCGATTTGAGAATTGATGATAAATTAATAAATTGGGTTATGAAATTAAAACAAAAGATTGCAGATGATTTTCCTGATTTAAAGATTTTATTCCAACAAACATCTATTTATGATATCATATCAATAGTGCAATTGGTTTCATATGGACTCTCTCTGTTTGACGAGAAGTTTTTTGAGCTATCAGAGTTATTAGAAAAATATATAGGGATTTTAAATTGTTTATCGCTTATTCTTTTTGATAAAAATGGAATAATTATAAGTGAATTTTATAGTGATAATATCAATTCAGATACGTATATTGAGTTTTTAGAAGATATTAGAGAACATCTCTTTTTATTGAAGAGAATGGAAGAGGAAAACACTTTAATGAACGATCTTACAGATATGGAGGGGAATATTATTTCCTATTTATATAGAATTGAAGTAGGGAATGAGAATTTTTTCATTTCAAGTCTTTTTGATAGAGATTCAAAAGATAAGTTTGAAGGAGAATTTGTAAATTTAAAGGATGCAACTATTGCAATTTTAAAAGAGATTATATAATTAATTATTTATTCTATATTTAAAAGCATTCTCGCTCTGTCAATTAATTTTTCTTTCTTTTTCCTATGATCCTCAATAAAGTCTAAAAATTCTTATATTGCACTACACCGTTATATCTTCCTAAAAAATTTAAAGAAAACTATAAAGAAATCGATTTTAATTATGATTATCTTGATTTTACTCTAATTTGTTTTTCAGGTGGAAGTAGTTCAATAAAACGAGAAAATTGAGTAATACGTTATTTTTCTAACTTTTCTTTGACTTTATCCAATAATTCAAAGTAGAGTTTCTTAAAAAGGGCTAATTCTCGCTCGAGCTCTTGAATTTTATCATTTTTTACTTTACTCGAAAATATATGTTTTTTGAGCTTGTTCAAGGTCGTATTTGACATTCCATTTCCAAAGTTAGCCTTCAGTCTTTCTTGAATTGTTAGATATGGAATACCTTCTTTTAACAGCGATTTTGCATAATCAATTTTTTTTTGACTCGATTTACCCATATTTCATTCATCTCAAACTTTTTTCCTCTAATTGCTCAAGAATTTTAATGTGATCGTTGAGTAATTGTTCTTTTTTGATTTTTTCATGATTCTTTTTAATCTTAGCAAATATCCTACTCAGTTGAATTCCGAATAAAAAAGTGAAAGTCAGAAGACCCCCAACAAATAGAAGTGTGGGGATTAAAGGCCATATGTGAAATTTAATGTTTCTTGCGTGAATCGTGATAAAAGGAGCCGTTGCACTTGTGTATCTCAGCCAAATTCCCAATAAACAAAAGAAAAGTATAAGAAGTATAAGTATGCACCATATGTTCTTTTGAATTGTGATCATTTTAGTATCATTCATGAGAAATTTCCGCCTGCTCATCTAATTGCCGTAGAACACCCTCATATTCGCTCATTAATTGTTTTTTTTGAATTTTTTTATCAATTTTTTTCTTATTGTAATAAATTAATATGGTGGAGATAATTATTATCAACACTGTATAACAGATGATACTGTTCACCAATGGAAATATAAAATACCAAAAAATAGGTACGTATAAGAGATAAGATTCACTCACAGATGTAATGATAATTTCTATAGGTATCAATATAAGAAGTATCCATAATTCGATTTTTCGTATTTTAACGACACTAATTTCCTCCATGAACATAAGAATAATTGCAATTATTAGATATAGGGAGGAAAAAATTGAAAAATCAAAGTTACCAGTTAAAAGGATTAATAAAATCCCGCATATGCAAATTATTAAAATCATATGTTTTTGAATTTGAAATTTTGTTGGAAATATTTCCTTTATCCCTTTTCCTATTCCGATTACAATAAATATTATCCCTAAAAGTAATATAGGTTCTAATATAAATTTATTTTGAATAAAACCAAATGATATATTAGGAGATTCAAGATCAATAATTTGTAATAAATCATCTCCTGTCACATAGGCAAAATTCCCAGAAATATAAACGCTCTCTATGAACCCTCCATCTTTTATCTGGCTTAACTTTATTGGATTGTTCGGGTCGCTCACATTAATTAAGGTAAGACCGTCCCAGTCGGTCGCAATATAAGCAATATCTCTATATACATAAACATCCCAGGCAATATCTTCCTTTAAGTGCCATAATTCTATGGGATTACTTGGGTTTGATACATTAATCGCCCTTAATCCTTCATAAGCCTCCGCAATATAAGCTATATTCCCAGAAATAAACATATTTTGTCCAATATGTTGTGGAGTTTGGTCATCCATAAAAGAGCCTAGTAAAGTTAGATTGGTTGGGTCGTTTACATCAATCAATCTTATTAACTCTCTACCTCCAACTAAATAGGCGATATTTTCAGAAATAAACACATCTTTTATCCATCCATCATCATCAAATGTACCCAAGATCGTTGGTGAATTAGGATCATTGATATCATAGATTTCTAATCCCATTTCCTGGCCACAACCCCTCGCTGCATAGAGGATATTTTCAGAGACAAATGAACACTCAATAAAATCAATATTCGCCAATTCTATTGGTTGACTTGGATTAGTGATATCGAGAATATGGAGCATACAATCTCCCCCAGTAACGTAAGCAATCTTTTCAGACACATATACTTTTTGCGCATTCATTATTGGATAATTACCTACTATTCTTGGAAAAATCGGGTTTGAAACATCGATGATTTGTAGTCCATTATTGGCATCGGCCACATAAGCAAAATCTTTGGATACATATATGTCCCATGAGCTTGAATGACCGACAATCTTTCCCACTGTTGAAGATGATAGTTTATTAGCCACAATAATTGAAATGCAAATTATTCCAGCAATTATCACAATTTTTATTGATTTTGAGACCATATTTAAAATTATCCTCCAAATAATAAAATAATTAATCGACTATAAAAATGTTATCATAAATTATCATTATTACATTAAAAAAAAATATTAATTCTAATTTTTATGACCTAAGGGTGATAAATGGAGATAGAATTATCATAAATTATCATAAAAAATTAACAAAAAAATATTTAAGAAAATGAAACGTATACAAAATCTCCATTAGTATAATCTATTAATTTTTAAACTATATTCAGAATTTCTCGAGCTGTATCAATTAATTTTTCTTTCTTTTTCCTATGATCCTCAATAAATTTCAAAACCTTCTCAACGCATTGTTTCTTATGATCTCCACACATTAATGTGCCTGAAACGCATCTTTTATAGATTTCTTCTAATTTTCCATCATCTTTTTCAAAATGATACATTTCAATTTTATAGATCATACAAATGTCAGGTTGACCACCTAATTGTTCTTGCTCCTTTTTATCTTTGCGTCCACCAGTAAAAGCACCTTTTATTTTCTTTTCAATAGATTCTAGCGATTCGTTGAAATCAAAATAGCTATTCGGATTTCTCTTAGCCATTTTTTCAGAGCCATCAAGCCCTTGAAGTAATTTGTGATATGTTGCTCCTGGCACAAAAAAGTTTTTATAATAACGTCGTGTTAAATCTCTGGTTAATCTAAGATGAGGATCTTGATCAATTCCGACGGGAACAATTGTAGGTTGCGGTCCATCTAATACTTGCGGTAAAACAATATCACCAACTTGAATCAACGCCGCTAAATATAATCCAAAAGGTTTTTCTCCATAGATAGCATTCACCATATTTTGTGTTACTAATCTTCCTACTTTAAATGCTACGTCCTTTACTATTCTTTCTTCAGATTGGCGCCAAATATAGGTTTTTTTTGGGTCAGGATCCAAACCTAATGCTAATATATCAGCTATATTATCAACGGCATCCGGTTCAGCGTCTTTATAAGAAATTCCATTATCTTCATAAGATTCTATATCCGCTACACAATAATACGCATGGGCGCCCATTTTTTGGAATTCCACAATCTCTAATGCTGTTGTGAGCGTACCCAAGTGAAAGGGGCCGCTAGGTTTTATTCCTGACATAACTGCCCAAGGTTTTTTATTATCTATAGCTTTAAATATTGCATCCAAATCACGATGTCCAAAAATTATTTTTCTCCTAAAAAACCGATTTGTGCTCATTTTTTCCTTATCCGTAAAACTAACTTCTTGAATACCAAATTCTTTAATTAATCTCTCGTAGTCTTCATCATAAAGAACGGATGACCCCCATGGATCAATTCTGAAATCATCAGGCAATTTTTTTCAAGCTTTTCATTTATATGTTTTTTAAAATCTGAACAATTGATTTATAGAAGATAATAAAAAATAAAAAAATTGTTTTTAAATGTTTTGTTCTCGATTTTTTTAAAATTTTTATTTATTTGAGAGGAATTAAATTACTTTTCTAACCAACTCAGAAATATCAAGAGCTTTAATTTCATTATTTTTAATATTTGTTTTAAATTGGTTTAAACAGAAAGGACAACATGAAACAATCGCCTCAGCTGCAGTTTTTTTTGCTTCTTCAATTCGTTCATTTGCTATTATTCAATTTTTGCTCATCTATATAAAATTGAACTATTTGTTATTATCTTGTTTTTAATTTTAAGTTTATCTCTTAGATTTTTATATATATAGATTTGTTTGAATATTTTTTTATCTTGATTTTTCAAGATTAGTATAAATTATTATTAAAGGATAAGATCAATAATTGAATTTTAAGAGGATTAAAATTTGAAAATTTTTATTTTTTTGACTTATTATTTTAAGTTTTTTAATTCAATAGCAATTAATTGAAGAATATTTTAATAAATCCCACCAATTAAATATATACAAATATTTTTTGAAATAAAATTAAATTATTTTTGAAAATACTCACATGAAAGTAAAAACCGATGTTTTGGATTATGAAATAATTTCATCACTTCAAAAGGATGGTCGGAGACCATATAAGGAGATTGCCAATGACTTAGGAGTTTCAATTGGAACAATACACAATCGGATTACTAAATTAAAAAAAATTGGTATAATTAATGGATTTACTGTTAATATTCATAATGAAAAATTAGGGTATAATCTCTGTTTTATAATTCTTCTCAGAATTGACGGAAAACATACTGCTGAAGTACTTGAGGGATTAAAGGAGAAAAAAGAGATTTTATCCTGTTTTCATATCACAGGAGAACAAAGTGCTGCTTTAATTTGTCGATTCGAAAATTTAAATGATGTTCAAAAGTTTATTCAGGATTTGAATAAAGAAAAATATATTCTTCGCACAGTTTCAAATATGGTACTTAAGGAATATAAAAATTCGTCAAATGTTCTATTATGATTATTTAACATAAAATTAGATTGATTAAAAGGGAATAACTATCATTTTTTTGGAATAATCGTTAGATTTTATACTAATGTTTGCAATAGATTTTCAATTCATTAGAATTTAAATATCTGAATGTTATAACGTTATAATATATACTTTTTTTTATAGTAATTCAAATATTCTTAGAAAAAGATGTGAAACTTTTATGGCAAAAGCACCAAAATTCTGTCCCGAGTGCGGAGCGGAATTGGGCGGAAATAAAATATGTGAAAAATGCGGATATGAAACTTCTCAAACTGTAGAAAAGGAAGTAAAGACCCAACTAACTTCAAGTGGCGAAGGCAATCCCAATTGGCAAAATGTAGAACCATTTGTTACTCTACTTGGGAAATGGGCATGGGTAATTGCAGTTATAAATGGATTGGTTTACCTCTTTTTGGGGATAATGTGGTTTGCGTTTATACCCTTTTCATTTATGGATGCAACATATATATGTTATATCATAAGTGGAATTATAACAATAATAATTGCCATCATCATTGTAAAGCCAAGATTTTCAAGTAGATGTGCTGCCAAGGATTGGGACTATCTGCTTAATGATGTCTTGACACTCGGAAATTTAAGAATTCCGTGGATGCTAATTTGGGGAATATTAATTCAAATATTCGGAAATTGGTGGGGTGGTCTGCCAATCATAATTCCTGCATTACTTTTAATATTTATGGGTCCAAAACCTTATGACTGGACAACTGACTAAAATTTTAGAATAAAAAAGAAAATATATTATTTTTTTTTTTCATTTTAATCATTTCTTAAGTTAAAAATTTCCAAGTTTACCTAGAAATCAAGCAGGGTAAGATTAAAATAAAAACTTATCTATTTTTTATTTTTTTTAATGAAGTTCTAAATTCTTATCGACAAAAAATTTTTAATTTAAAGTGCATTTTAGATATTAAAAATAATATCAAAACAATATATAGAAAAAATTTTAATTTTTAGAGGAATTAAAAAAAGATGGTACAACCAATTATCATATTAAAAGAAGGAACTGAAGAGTCTGGTAAGAGAAATGCTTTAAAAGCAAACGTTAATGCTATTATTGCGGTTTCTGAAGCAATAAAATCAACTTATGGTCCAAAAGGTATGGATAAAATGATTGTGGAGGCACTGGGGGACATTAAAATTACAAATGATGGATTTACTATTCTTGATAGCATAGATATTGAAAATGCTTCAGCAAAAATGGCAGTTGATTTATCAAAAGTGCAAAATGATAAGATGGGCGATGGAACAACAAGTGTTGTGATATTTGCTGGTGATTTATTAAGAAGGGCTTTAGAGTTAATAGAAAGAGGGGTACATCCATCGATTATAATTAAAGGTTTTAATCTCGCGTTAAAAAGAACTTTAAAGGAATTTGAAGAAATTGGACGAGAAATTTCAGAAGATGATGAAAAATCACTTATTAATGTTGTTAAAACGACCTTAAATACAAAAAGTATTACTGGCTTGAATGAATATTTCGCTAAAATAATTCTAGATGCAGTTAAAATAATTAAAGATGAAGGAGATATTTTTACAAAAGTTGAAAATATAGGCATTATAAAGGAGAAGGGAAAATCCCTACAAGAATCAGAATTAGTCAATGGAATCTATATACAAAAAGAAAAAATCAACGTAGGTATGCCAGATATTATTAATGATGCCAAGATCGCAGTTATAAAGAAGTCATTAGAAGTTAAAAAAACAGAATTTGGAGCAGAAATTCAAATTTATAAACCTGAGGATATTCAAAAATTCGTTGATCAAGAAGTAGAAATTATGAAAGGTTATGCTGAGATATTTTCTAATTTAGGAGTTAATTTAGTTATTAATGAGAATTCAATTGACGACAAAGTCGCAGATTTTTTAAGTCAAGCAGGTATTGCTGCCATTAAGTCTGTTAAATCATCTGATGCTAAAGCAATTGTTAAAGCTACGGGGGCAAAAAAACTGGAAAAGATAGATGATTTAACTGAGGATGATTTAGGATTTGCCGGGAGAGTAGAATTTACTAAATTAGGGGAAAATGATTATTGCTTTATTACAAAATGTAAAAATCCAAAAGCAGCGACTTTACTATTACGCGGTGGATTAGAACATAGCATAAATGAGGCAGAAATTGCAGTTAAAAGTGCAATTAAGGTTTTAGCTAAACTTATAGATACTAAGAAAATTGTTGGTGGTGGTGGAGCTTTTGAAATAGAACTTGCAAAAAGGATTAGAGATTTTGCCATTAATGCAGGAGGTAAAGAACAAATTGCTATTCAAGTATATGCTGATGCTATAGAGGAACTTCCCAAAACATTGGTAAGGAATGCTGGGATGGATGAAATCGATGTAATCGGTGAAATAAGTGCTGCTCATTCCAAATTGGGAAATGAGTTCGTCGGTATTGATATTTCAGATGGAAAAGTCGGAGATAACTTTAAAAAAGGAATAATTGAACCTGCAGCAATAAAATCACAATTGTTCAAGAGTGCAACAGAATTAGCTATGTTAATTCTTAGGATTGACAATATTATATCTTCCAAAAAAATGCAAGCACCAGGAGCTGGTGGTATGCCACCCGGTGGAATGTAAAATCTAATATTTTTTTCTTTTTTATTAAAAACTTAGTTTAATTAGAAAAGTAATCTGGCGGAATAATATTCAAATTAAATTTCTGTTTTGTTTCAAGAATTTCTTTTTTTTGGGATTTTAATAATCTCCAGAAAAATTTAGGTATTTGAATTTCTTCCCAATACATTTTCTCCATTCGCTCATATTTCTCTAACCATTTAGAAACGCGAATTGAGAATTGATAATTGTAATCTTCTTCTTTATAGTTTTGATTTAGAATAGTTCGGAAGAGTTTTTTTAAATCTTCATATTTTGGAATAAAACCTATAGGTGTTTTTATTGTTTTAAATTCACCATGCGTCCTTCCTTCAGCCCATAATACCCAAACTTTCTTATCAAGCATTCCATTACAATATTTACCGTCTTTTTTTAAGAAATAATTTGTAGCAAAGATTTTTGGACAATGAATTAATCTATTTCCAAATTTTCGATGATTATCAAGGTATAACCCTAAAGGAATAACCATAAAATCTAAGTTAGCCATCGGACTCGGTTTTCTTATCCCCACCTTACCAAGAGTTGCAGAAGTAGATTCAGACTCAATAATTGCGCCATAAAATACTCCATGCTCCCAATTAAGACTTTCAAGAATTGGCACCGAAGTATCTGAATCTCTACCCCCATATAAAATACCGCTCACTCTGATTCCGCCCGGATCATTTAATGCGGGATCCCAATTTTCAAGCTCTTTTATTCTCATTGTATAACGAGCGTTCGGATGCGCAAGAGGTATTTTATTTCCTCCTTTATCTTTCTTTCCTTCAAACCATTCACCAGAGTGATTAATTCCCGATTTAAATGGTTCTCGTCCATCACCGAGCCAAAAAGGTTTTCCATCTTTAATTAATACATTAGAAAAAATTAACTCTCTAGGTGATGTTAAGGCTTTAAAAATTAATGGATCATCAATCTCATTAACATCTCTTATAATTCCGAAAATTCCTGATTCTATATTGACTGCACGAGCATATCCTTCATTATCTTCTCTAATGTAAGCAATATCATCTCCAACAATTTGTTGACCGGGAATCATTGCAGTAGATGTTTTCCCACATGCACTTGGATAAGCTCCAGTAAAATAAGTTATGCGATTTTTCCCCTCAGGTTTTACACCCATAATAAACATATGCTCTGTTAACCAATTCTCATGATTTGCTTTATATATTCCAAGTCGTAATGCTAACTTCTTCAAACCTATGCTATTACCTGCATATTGATTATTTACAGATAAAACACGACTTTCTTTTAAGTCAATATATATTCTTCTATCATCGATATTTTTTGAAACATTTTTTTCTAAAGGTCCCGCTGAGTGAATAAAATAAAAAAAATCTTCAGATCCTTTAAGACGTTTAAATTCTTCATATCCTGTTCTATATAAGAGATCTTCAGAATGAGCAACATAAAATGAATCTGTTAATTGGAGAGCACATATTGAAAAATGAGAATTTGTTGGTCCAAGACAAAAAAAGCGAACAAGAACTTCCTTACCTCTCATCACACCATCCATAATTTGAAATATTTCGTTTAAACCTTCTTCCCTGCTTTTTGTATTAATTACTTTACTTAATTTAGTTCCTTTCCGTATTAATACAGCAGTATTTCCTACATCTCTCGCTTGGTCATAATACCCATCATAATGGATTGTATGACCTTCCTTAGTCAACTTTTCTTCTTCCCCCTCCCTAAGCGCACCTTGGCGGACATATTCAATTTCTTTTGGATTATCAATAATTACTTTAACTTTCGCTGGTTTACATAAATCTACAAATTCATTTACAATTTTCAATACTTTTGGGTTCTTGAGAGCAACCAATTTTTGGAGATCTTCTTCCGATAAAAGGGTTTTTGTTGTTTCAGTTAAATTATCCAAATTAAAGTCTTTCATTTCATTTAAGTGAATATTACAAGATATATAAAAAAAATTATTTTTCTCAAAATAGTATATTCGGTAAAATTTATAAAACTTTTTTTCAATTTCGCAGAAAAAATCGATTAAAAATAAAAAAAATTCTATTTTTTTCAATTAATATAAATAAAAACATAATGAGCAATAAAAATAGAAATAGGAAAAGAAAAAAAAAGAAATTAACCCTTAATTACTTCTATTAATTTCGGAAAGATGCGCGGATAATGAACAGCCATACAATGAACGCCACCCAATAGCTCTTTATTCTTGAGCTCCGTTATGAAAGGCTTGAAAAATTCATAATTAGCTTGGTCATATATTTCTTTTTGCTTGACTTTGTCCATTTTATAATCATTTTTGATGGATTTCCATTTCGCAAGAATGTCCTTAGGTACATCAACTCCTGGAACAAAAGTATCAAAACCTTTTGCCATAGAGTACGACTTCATTGGAAAGATGCCCAATAACACCGGAACGTTATATTTTTTAATTGCGGTAAGAAATTCTACTGTTTTTTCGAGATCATACGCAACTTGGGTTTGAATAAATTCGCATCCCGCCTCTACC
>JAHLWH010000204.1 GCA_019058015.1 Promethearchaeota archaeon
CCCTTATAGCTTGAGACTCTTTGACGCAATAATTTGTCAATGATCTCAATTTGCTCTCGGAAACGACTGATACGTTCCGGTGGATCCCAATCTTCAATCCCAATCATTCTGTAGACGGGGTCTATATCACCACGTACACCTGACCCAATACCTAACTCCAGTCTTCCATTAGATATGTGATCAACAGTAAGTGCCTGTCGGGCTAAAACTGCTGGATTGCGCAGTGGAATCGAAGTCACCAGCGTTCCGATTCTAATTTTTTCTGTTACCACTGCAAGAGCAGCAAGAAGTGTCCATGCTTCAAACCAATGCCCGTCAGGATTTGTAGGGTCAAGGAAATGATCTGCTAGCCATACACTATCAAATCCTAGACTTTCGATGAGTTTCCAACGCTGGAACTCATCTTTCCAAGGATAATTCTGCATGGTAATTACTCCAAACCGAAGATCTAAACCCATAACATCACACCTCGAGTCAAAATTTATGCATAAACTTATTTATTTTTCATTTATAGTATTTTGAAAAGTTTTATTTCGATAAAGATTCTATCATTTTTAATATCATGCCTCAGCCTTAATACATTTTTCAAAATTGCAAAGATTTTTTATTTTACCGTTGGAATCGCTTGACCTTCTCAGTGCTCTTGTTACAGCCTCTTTAAATTCACGAACCGTACTGTAAAAGGTATTATAAACCACTTCGCGCTTGATTTCGCGCCACAACTCCTCAATTTCATTTAGATCGGGAGAATATGGAGGTAAAAAGATTAATTCTAATTTATCTTCATGCATCTTTAGAAACCTTTTTAGCGACTTCGCGTGGTGTGCCCTAGCATTATCGAGGATGAGATAGAATTTCCTGGGTTTGAGGTACTTTTTAAGTAGAGCACGTAAAAAACCTTCAAAATTCTTGGCGTTTAAGCTTTTTATGTAGGCAAAAAAACCTTGATCGTTAACGGGGTCAAACGCACCGATCACATTAAGACGCTCTCTGGAGGTATAAATAGGTAAGATTGGGGCTGTCCCTTTAATTGCCCACATTTTGTGCGGGACGCTGGAAAGGTAAAAAGTGCTCTCGTCTTCGATTAATACAGTGTCGTTTGGACCGAGATTGTTGAGAATTTCTTCCTTTTTTTCTAAAAACCGTGCTTTTTTTTAGGGTCTGCTTTTGCCGGCATGGGGCGCGGCACAACTCTCGACAAATCATTACACTTTAGCATGCGATATACGCCGTTAAGGGACATGGTCTCGTCGTATTCTTTTTCAACGTGTCCTGCAATCGCTTTTAAAGTCCACATACTAAAATCGTAGCCAACTTCTCTGGGAGAACTTAAAATTTCGCCGATTAACTATTGTTGTGCATCACTCAAAATGAGTGGGCGCCCAGGTCGCTCTTTCTCTTTTAACCTCTCTGGACCCTCATCGTTCCATCGATGAATCCATTTTCGAACGATTTGTGGCGTAACATAAATCTCCCTCGCTACTTGCGGTGCCTTTTTACCCTCATATGTTTTTAAAATGGCGAAATATCGTCGCACCTCCCTGTTTTTCTCGGCTTTTCTGTATAACTTTCTTAACTCGTCAAATGAAATGTGGCGAATAATGGTAAGAGGTGTTATCTAGATATTACAAGAAAGTATATTTATTATACCATATAATATCTGGATAGTATGTTCGAAAAAATTTAATTCAAAATACTATAACTTTTTTTAAATAGTAATTAATTATAGATACAGCCCTATACTCACTATCTTACTCCTCTGTGAAGGATTTCAGAACTTTTTTATTATTATTTAATACACCGTTTAGATCTGCATTGTTGAGTCTACCATCTAAAGATTTGAAAAAACCCTGATTGATTCTTTTGCCTTTATAATTTACATGAAATTTTAGTTTTTCATTATCAAGGAAACCACATTTTGAAGTATATATTTCATTTGAATTGAATAATAATTTTACAGTTCCCTTTATCAGTAGGCTTATTATGACCTTTGTAGTACTTTTTGGATTAAAAAATTTTTAAAATCTATTTTTTAACTTCATTTTTATTGGAAAGTTTTATAAAATCAGATGATTGTTTATAATAGGATATAACTATATTTTCATAATGTAATATTATTTAATTATAATAAATTTTTAATAAATTACCCAGTTAATTAAAAGAAATTTGAAATGTAAAGAGATAATAAAATGAGAAAAATGAATCATAGATTATTGGGCAAAAGTGGAATTAAAGTTAGTGCTTTAGGATTAGGTTGTTGGCCTATCGGAGGGACATTAACAAATGTGGAGGGTAAACAAGCTAGTTATGGAATTGTTAATGATGAAGAATCAATTAAAGCAATCCATCGAGCTATTGATTTAGGTGTTAATTTTTTTGACACTGCAGATGTATATGGTGCGGGACATAGCGAAGAAATTCTCGGAGAAGCAATAAAAGGATATAGAGATGATATTGTTATTGCTACTAAATTTGGGAATACATTTGAAAGAAAAAGTAGAAGAATAACGGGAACAAATACAAAGCCAGATTATATCAGGAAAGCATGTGAGTTATCTTTAAAACGAATAAATATTGATTATATTGATTTATATTGGCTACATATTTGGCATGTTCCTAAAGATGATTTAATATCTGTTAAAGATACTCTAGATGACTTGCAGAGCGATGGACTAATAAAATCTTATGGCTGGAGCACTGATCTCTCAGATTTAGGAGAATATTTTGTTAAAAATTCAAATTGTGTAGCAATTGAACATGAATTAAATGTGCTACATGATATGAGAGAAATAATCGATTTATGCGAGAATAACAATTTAGCTAGTGTTAATCGAACTGTACTCGCAATGGGATTACTTACAGGGAAATATACAGCAAATTCAAAACTTCCTAATAATGATGTCAGAGGAAAGAATGCCCCTGAATGGGTGAAATACTTCAAAAATGGAAAACCAGATCCCGAATGGTTGAAAAAATTGGATTCAATTAAAGAAATTCTAATGAGTGATGGACGCACTATGGTTCAAGGTGCTTTAGCTTGGGTTTGGGCTCGTAGTGATAAAACAATCCCAATTCCTGGGTTTAAAACAATAAAACAAGTTGAAGAAAACATTCAAGCAATGGAATTTGGTCCATTAAATGAAGATCAAATGAGAGAAATAGATGATATATTAGGGGAAAGAAATTTTATATATACAATAGATGAATGATTTTTAAACACTCATAAACCTTTAAATTTTGAAGAAAAAAACTCTTTAAAGGTAAAAAAATTATAGATTTACGGATAGTTTCAAAATTTCTTTAATTTTTCGTTTATTTTTCAAATCTACAATCACAATCAGATTTAATATTCTTCTAAATCTTCTTCTTCAAATTCAACTTCTTCTACTCTTGGTGCTAAAAAATAACTCAGTGTTCCACCCTCAAGGATATTAAATATTAATTTTAATGGGTGATCATCCTTTAACGATACAGTTAATTTTTCAGTGATATTATCAATTTTAAGAATACTTTTTAAGAATTGAAGTGAATAAGCACCTCTACTAGCACCCTTAATATCTGCTTCAAATATTTCATCGAGAGCTAACTCATATTCCATTTCTCCAATCTGCCCATCTGAACTAAATATCAAACCTTTATCTTCTTCAGCTTTCATATTAAGAATTTCTGAATAAATTTCTGCATCTTTTATTGCTTCTACAAAAAAGGCGGGATCCATTGACCAATCTGCATCATATTCTATTTTCAATAGATTTTCCATGGGAATATCTTCTATCTCAATATCTAACAAAGCAAGACTAAAATGTCTAGTTTTTGTAGTATTGTGTTGTTTCATTTTAATTTTTAATTTTTGGCTTTTTAGTTCAAAGATCAATTCTACTGAATCAGTTGCAGAGCTTCTTTTTAAAATTTTATCAAGATCTTCAAGATTTAAACCAATTTTTGTATCATCATCACATTCATACTCATCAAAATCTTGTTTAGTCATAGATAATTGAAGAAGACATATTCTAGATGGATCCATAGCTCTAATTGATAATTCCTTAGTAGTAGCTCTAATTGATAATTCCTTAGTCTTATTATTGATAATTCCTTAGTTCTAATTGATAATTCCTTACCATTAGGAGTAAATAATATTGGAAAAAAATAATGAGAAGGATGAAAGCACGGAAAAAATAGTAGAAACGTTAATGAGGGACCCAGATTTTAAGTGGGTAGATTGGGATTGTAGAAAAGGAGAAACACAAGAAACATGAGAATGCGTAGAACATCTAAGCCGAAAGCAGAAAGGATATTTAAAGGAAATAATGCATTTTATAAATGATCAAGTGAAGAATAAATGAAAGATATAAAAAAAATAATATGTCGAAGTTGTGGAGGAGTAGGTACTTTTAAAGAAATTGACAATAAAGACAAATTTTTATACCAAATCGGTAATATTCCAGTATTTACCAAAAAGCTTATTTGTACAGCATGTGGTTTTATAACTGATTATGAAAGTGAAAAATCAATCCAACATATGACTTGCAAAGCATGTGGGAATATCATCGAAATTACTCCTAAAGAAGAAATCCCTTTTTGCCCTTATTGTGGTAGTAAAATTAAAAAAAAGAAAAAGTAATTTTCAAAATTTTTTAATTCCTACATGGATTTTTAAGGAAAGACAAGTTGAGAAAGATTCAGAATTAGCAATAATTTCCGCAAGAGTGAAAGTATATACAGAGAAGGCTTTACTTCTTGCTTTAATGGACGGTTCTGAATTTTGGATTCCTCGCTCAACAATTTATAATGATTACAACGAGAATGAGAAAGACATTTTTCAAGATTTCTTAATTGATAATTTGATTTTGAAAAAAAAGAACATTGATTACTGATTCGATATATACATAAACTAGAACAGAGGAAAAAATCATATATGAAAAGAGAAATAGTTAAAATTTTAGTATTAGGCGAGGATCGGATTAAGAAAGAGTTTCTTAAAGTTCATGTTGAAATAGAGCCCTCTTTAGTAGTGGATCACAGTCTTATTACTGGAGTTTATTTTCATATCAAACATGTTGAATTAGAAAACCTAAAAGTCTCACTACAAGTTTGGGATTTTGCAGCTGGAGATAGGTTCAAATACTTACACCGAGGATATGTCAAAGGAGCTCTTGGAGCGCTAATATTTTTCGATTTTGCCAACCGTCAATCTTTCGATAATCTAACTGAATGGATTAATTTAATTAGGAATAATGTGGGGCAAATTCCTATAATTTTAATTGGGATTAAAAGCCATTCAGAATCCTTACCTGTATCTCAGAAGGAAATTGAGAGTTTAATTAGTGATTTTGATCTGAATTATTTTGAAACTTCCGTCATTTCAAAAGAGGATGCATCAAATATCTTTTATCGAATTGCTAGTATGGCATTGTATGAGAAATCTAAAAGACAAGGAAATTATTGATATTCGAAAATTAGGAAAGATTTTAAAAATTACATTGTTATTTTTTACATTGATGGATAAAAAACAAATTTATCTTATTAACACTCAAAAAAATTATGACAATCTCGATGGCATAAAATATGATCCGGATATTTAAAGTATTAGAAACTGGAGAAATAGAAGAAATCAAAATCGATAAAGATATAAAGGATATCCTGAAGACTTCTGAAGTGTATATAATCATCAGTGATCATCCTGATAAAACAATTTGGTTATGGAAGGGGGCAGAATCATCAGTAAGAAAAAAATTTATTGGGGCTCAAAAAAGCCAAGATATTAGAGGGCAAGTAGGTCTGGAGTATTCAGTTGTGCCTGTAGACGAAGGGATAGAGCCCCGTGATTTTCCTGAGTTTATAGAAGGAAGTAAAAGTATTAAACATGCAAAAAAATTTGATAAAATAGAAATAAAACAAGAAATAAAACCAAAAGAAGGAATTGAATTAAAAGAACAAATTGA
>JAHLWH010000205.1 GCA_019058015.1 Promethearchaeota archaeon
CATCTATACATTCTCAATTGATGTATATGATATGGATAATAATTATCCAACCTATGTGTATATTGAAATAAATAGCAATAATTATACAATGAATAATATTTACGGAGATTGGGATTGCTCATCAAATGCTACAGGTGTAGATACAGGTATTCGATTTGAAAAGGGATTATATATTGAAGATTTTGACGATTTGACATTTAGATTTCACGCGTATGATGGAAATAATATTAGTTCAACCGAATGGTATAATGAGGAAGAGAACACTCTAATTGATTTTTCTAATCATATACCTTTTAATTATTACACAGAATTTGGATATAAATTTGATGTTCTGTCTCTTGATGAATTTTATATAACTGGTTTTCCAGAACCGAGAGAATCTACAATTTGGCTTTCTGCAGATGATACATGGCATTGTATAAATTCCTCAATATATTGTGGAATTGGTCAATTGAATGTAATAACCAGTGATAATGGTTATGGAGCAAATTGGAATGCAAAATTAATAACTCACCCACTGAATTTAGGAACAAAAAGTATTAATTATATTCAATTTTTTCAGAATATAACTTTAGAAAACGAGGGAGAGGAATTCTACGAAGGAGATGATTATGATCAGTGCAATATTTCGATATCAACAGACTTTGGAGCAACCTGGCATGAATTAATAAAATATACGTATTTAAGCAATACAGAAGGTTATTACTATATCGATATCTCCAACTTTAATGGTGAGGTTGTCATGATTAAGTTTGAACTGGATTCAAATGAAGAAACAAATCCCTCTGGACTTGGATGGTTTATAAAAGATTTATTCATCGGTTATAGTGTTTTAATTGATTTTTTAAATCCAAACGAAGAGATTATTGTAAGTAATGTCAAAATAATTAATGCTTCCATATCTGAGAAGGATGGACATGAATTGAAACAGATCGAATTGTATATTAATGACACTTTAATTGAGGCTTCCTATGAAAATGGAATTTTAAACTTTGTTTGGGATACTAATCTATACGCAGATGGGGAATATGTATTAAAAATTGTCGTATATGATAATTATGATAATATGATAGATGCCTCAATTGTTGTCATAGTTGATAATATTCCTATTTGGATTGAATTACTTCCATGGATAATTTTTATCGGTGTGTTACTAAGTGTATCAGTGATAGCAGCATTAATTACTGTTAAAAAAGGTATAGTTTTGGTAGATAAGATCAAAGTAAATCGTAGTATAAGAAAGGAAAGAACTATAGTGCTTGATAAAGAAAAAGAAATAATCAGAAAAAGAATTGAAAACTTGACCAAAGAAGAATTAAAAGAAAGACCATATACATATTTTTGTAAAAATTGCAAATCGTGGTTTGTTGATAATTATGGTTTTAAATGGAATTGTCCATCTTGCAACACAGATCAATTATATCTTGCATATCAATGTCCCATTTGTAGAAAATGGTATTTTAAAGATAATCCAGGCGATTATGATTGCAAAAAATGTAAAATAAAAATGGTAAAGCTATCAAGAGAAGAAATCAAAAAAGAATTAGTTTGGAAATCGTTTGACGAATTAGGAGAAAAATCCTAACATGTATTATATCATAATATAAAAAATTTATAATTAATATGAAATTAAAAAGAAGATTAAAGAGGAAATTTAACCTTCAATGGATTAAGCATTCTTGGATCGACTTAAAGAAAAATCCTACAAAAACTCTTTTTGGAGTTATAGGTATTTCTATTTCTCTGGCCTTATTGACAGGGATAGGAATGGTAAATGACACAATGAATTTTAATTATATGGATATGATCACAAATCAGACAGGTTCCAGCGATATCTGGATAATGAAGACCCTCAGCACTGATATGAGTTTTGACATATATTTCAACCATACTTATGTAGAAGATGCCCTAAGAGATATAGAAGAGATTGAAGACTTGTTTCCTCGAATACAGATTCTACCTGTCGATGTAAAGAATCTTGACAACAATATAAGCGGAAGCATAATGCTTTATGGAATTGATTTTGAAAGAGAAAAGGATTCTGGAAATATTGGAGATCTAATAATTAATGATGAAAATTTAACTGAAACTGATGAAATTTACGAAAATACACCGGAAAAAGGACATTGTATAATTTTAAAGGCAACATCTGTTAAATTTAACGCGTCAAAAGGAGATGCACTACATATGGTTTATCAGTATAAAGAAATCGATTTAATTATTGATGAAATTTGTATCCAAGATTCAAAATTTAACGAATATGAAAATAATCAAATTATTATGGATATTGAACATGTTCAAGATTGGCTAAATAAGGGAGACCAAGCATCTATGGTTATGATTTTATTAAGAGATAGAGAATTTATTTATGATTCAAGTGATATTACAGGTACAAAACTGGCATTAAGAGATATTGGAGAAAAAATCCAAAAAATTCTAACTATAAAAGAGTATCAAGTTTTACTTCCAAAATTAGAAGAATTAGAAATGTCTGAATTTTCAATGATTGGACGAACAATTATGTTTTGGTTTGTCACTCTATTATCTATGTTGATAACAGGCATCCTAATAAATGGTATATTATCCACCTCTGCAGAAGAAAGAACCAGAGAGTTCGGGATTACAAGAGTATTAGGTGGAAGAAAAAATTATTCAATTAAAATGGTTTTATTTGAAGGATTTTTATTAGGTTCCATTGGTACTATAGTTGGAATTATGACTGGATTATTTATTACACCTCCATTAGTCAATTCATTGTTTGAATTTTTTATCCAAAGGTATGGTGAAAATTTAGAATATATAATCAGCCCTCAAACGATTATTTTAGCTGTCATGGTTGGAATTATAGTATCTCTTGGGGTTGCATTACTACCTGCATTAAAGGTAGCACGAATCAAATTAATAAGAGCCATAACACCTTATCAAACAAAAGAAGAAGGCTGGGAAGTAGCTAAAGAAGGTTCCATGAATGTTAAAGGATTTTTAGTTGGAATCTCAATTGCCCTAATTGGTTTATTAATTTTCATATTACTACCCAGAATTTTTAGTTCAATGGATTTTATGTTAATTGCAACATTTTTTATTGGTTTATTAGCAGCGATTGTTATTGGATTTGTTTTTGCATCTCTGGGAGTTATACCATTCATACAAACATTTTTTGTGTATCTAATGATGCCTTTTTTTCGAAAATACATACATATTGTTAAAATCTCTCTAAAAAGATACCAGAGAAGAAATTCTGGGACGATTTTAATGTTTGCACTATCGTTTTCGTTCATATTTTTCATAACAACTTCTTCTGAAATTGAGAAACAAACGTGGTCTTTAAATTTTAAATTTCAATATGGAGCAAATTTAGTACTTGCTAATTATGGAACTTTAGAAGAAGGAAATGCTTTTACTATGGAGTCCGTAGAACAAATAAAAGAATTACAAGGCGTAGAAGATGTCGCACCGGTATTACACAACTCATTTGATCTCACTTCCTTCATGTCTTTATTAGACTTCAGTGCTGAATCAGGATTAGACTTTAGTCCAGAACGACTTCAAACACTTATGGCACAAGCGGCGTTATTTAGTCAATATGGAGAGAGTAAATTTTCAATATCTGTCTCTGATGTCGTGGAATTTGCTTCTGTCGATGTAAAAATAGTTGGAATTGATGAACGATATCTTAATCTAGTAGATCGAAATTTATTTATTTGGAAATCTGCAGGGAGTGGATTTGATGCATCATTTTCTGCACTTTTGGATAGAAATGATACGTGTATAATCTCTAAAGCAATCGCATCAAGGATAGGAGTAAGAGAGGTTGGACAAAGAGTTAGATTGACTGTTAGAGATCCTAAAAAGGGAGGAACTGGAAATATCTCATTATTTGAAGTCGTTGGAATTTCTGGAGGTGTGCCAGGTTTTATTAATTTTAAATCTTCAGAAATGACAGCGGAAGATGGCGGGATTATGGTTTCTATGGATACCTACATTGAACTTATGAGTTGGCCTAATGGTGGAAAACCTGAAATGATCGTAGACAAGATTTTTATAAATTTAAATGATCCAAGTGAAGATAATATTAGAGATACTAAGCAATTAGTAAACGATATGTATTTGGATAATTTCTTCACTATTGATGATGCGATTTCCAAAATCAAATTTGTTGAAGAGATGAATGAAGAATTTTCTGCACTCTCAGAAATTCTCCTAACATTTACTGTCATTATTTGTATTTTTGGATTAATCTCGTCGATGTATGCAACAATTCTTGAACGAAATTTAGAAATTGGAATATTACGTGCCCTCGGAATGAGAGTAAAAGAAGTAAGGCATATGTTTCTATTAGAAAGCATGATTTTAATGATATCAGCTGGTTTTATGGGCGTGTTAATTGGCAGCTATTCGGCTTACTTGATGGAGAGCAATTTAAGCCTCCTCACGGAACTTCCAACTATATTTTCGATTCCAATTGATACAATAATTAGAGTTTTTGGTATGAGTATTATCGTAGGGATAATAGGAATGTACTTAATTCTTCTTAAACTGAGCAGACAAACTTTAATGGATATCTTTAGACAGACATTTTAAATGAAACATTCAATAAATATGCGAAAATCTTTTTCAAATTCTTTTTTTATAAATATCCGTGTATAAACGACTTTTAGAAATTTTTTAATCTCCATAATTAAAAAAAAAGTTTTAAAGCATAAAACTTCACTGCATCATCTAACTAATCACAAAAGATTTTTTCATAATCTTACTTTGTAGAATTTTCACTTTCTGAATTACTAATGAAATTAATTGCCTCTTTTGCACAAAAATCTATTAATTCTTTACATTCTTCACTAGACGCTCCAAATTGCTGAAATTCTTTCCAATTGTTAAATGTTGTATTAGTAATATCTTTGCATTCTAAAGTGCCAGTTCGTTCTAAAAATCCCTCTATAATTTTTCTTCCACCAACGAAAACATCATTAGAGTCAGATGGTTTCATCTTTCTTTGTCTTTTTGCGGATTTATAGAAGGCTCTCATATTTTTAAGCATACCTGATTCCATATAATTTACACCTGAATGAAGGCTTATAGCCATAATCGCTCCAGCTATAGCGCCACAAGCACCTCCTTGTAACCCTATACCGCCATCAAGTGCCACAGATATTCTTTCAAGGTGAGGACTACCAACAGATGTGCTTTTTCTTACCTCTTCAAAAACAGTGCGAGCACAATGGAAACTATTTGAAAAACCAGAAAATTGACTCGAATCTATTTCAGGTAAAGTATCTTTGATTGAATAGAGATGTTTCATAGCTTTAGAAGTATGTGATAAGCATCTATATAAGTTTTGGGGTAGTAAGACTCCCATTACACCTCTTCTTTTCCACAAATTCAATTTTACTCTTTCTCGACATAGTGTTGTTCCATATTTTTCATGCCACCAGTTTATATAATCTTTTATGAGAGCATGAAGTTTTACTTCATCTTCTGTTTTCCATTCTGAGAGTTTGGAATCCATTAACATCGCCAAACTTAGAGCACCGCTGAAAACAACACCACAAGATGAACCTTTTCCGAGAACTCCTCCTGAACATTGTGCTATTGATTTTAAGACATCATCATCTTTTAGATCATAAGCGTCTTGAAAGACTCTAATCTGTGTTAGAGCACACTGAAAAGTCTTAAGAAGCGTTCTTTTAGCTTTTGTACTCAACTTTTTTGCTTCTTTTTTGTTCTTATCTTTTTCCATTCATATCACTCTAAAATCTTTATTTCTCAAAAATTTAGATTTTGATATATTTTCCTAATTTAAAAATTAAGGGCATCTTATATTTAATATTTTTGTAAAATATATATATCTCAGAAGCCGAAAATGAGCTCTAAAAAGTTCATATAAGTAGTAAATAATGTTGAATCTTAATGATAAAATAGATTATAATTATTGAGAGTAATCATAATTACATATTACATTATAATTTCTTGATATTCCTCTTTTCATGTAAAATAAATATTATTTAAATGAAGATTCAATAAAATGGAACCTTAGAGGTATATTGTAATTAAAGATGATATAGTTGGCTCTAAGTAATAAGTTATTTATGAATATTTCGGTTATAACAATATTTTTTTTATAAATTTTGTTTAAGAAAATCCACTAATTTGTTGAATGCTTGACTTCTATGAGATAATTTATTTTTTTCCTCAATCGGAATCTCAGAGAAGGTTTTATCTGGAAATGTATCAGGTAAAAAAATAGGATCAAAACCAAAACCATGGTTTCCCCTCATCTTTTTAGCGATTTTACCACTAACTTCACCTTTAAAAATTTTAATTTCATTAATTGGTTTGAAATAGAGTGCAATAACGCTCTCGAAATGCGCACAAGTTTTGGACTCTTCTCCAATTAACATAAGAATCCCTTCATTTCCTATGGTTTTATAAACATACGCCGAATAAACTCCCGGAAATCCATTTAAAGGCTCATCAACGAAAAATCCAGCATCTTCAACAAAACAAGATTCATTTAATTTATCTTTAACACTTTTAATTTTAAAGACAGCTACATCTCTTAAATTATCGACTTGTATTTCAATTGGTTCGAGCTTAGAATGAAATAATTTATATTTTTTATTTAAATTAGATTTATTAAAAATTTCTGAAACTTCATTAAATTTATGAATATTGCCAGTGATAAAATGAATGGGTTTTTTTCCTCCGTTCATATTAGCCAACTTAAAATTTAATAATTGAAATAGAATTTATTTGTGTATAAATGTTTTTAATTAAATACTAATTAATTTTAATAGTTAAAAAATAATTTACGATTAATCTTTAGTTATTAGTAGTCAATGGGAAAAAAAAAAGTGTTTTAAATCTTGATTCCTATAAATAGAATCATTCAATGTAAATTCATAAACATATGAAAAATATACATTTTTAAATTGTAAAACTTGAACTTAAATGTTTCATAATATTCCAGAAGTTGTAAAAAAGAGAATGGAATACTTAGAAGAAATAGATAGAAGAGATAGGCTTGATGGAACACCTAGAATAAAAAGACTTCGTCAAATTCCTCAGGAAACAGGGAAATTTATTTCAATTTTAGCAGCTTGTGCTCCAAAAGGGGAATTTTTAGAAATTGGAACAAGTGCGGGTTATTCTACACTGTCGATAGCGCTGGCGTGTCAATTAAATGAAAATAAAATAACAACTTTTGAAATTTTAAAAGAAAAAGCTAAATTAGCTAGAGAAACATTCCAAATAACTAATTTAGAGAAAATTATCGAACTAATAGAGGATGATGCTCGAAATTATTTAATTCGTTATACGAATATCTCATTTTGCTTTTTAGATGCAGAGAAAGAAATTTACGGCGAATGTTACGAATTAATAATTCCAAATATGGTTAAAGGAGGGATATTTATTGCTGATAATGCAATTAATCATTATAAAACGTTAAAACCTATGTTAGATAAAGCTATGGCTGATGATCGAGTAGATTCATTAATAGTGCCAATTGGAAAAGGTGAATTGGTTAGTAGAAAAATTTAATTAAGAAAAAAAAGGTGTTTAAAATCACAGTAAATTTTGATTATATTGTTATTGGTGGAGGCATCGCTGGATTACACATTGGTGCTTTACTAAGTCAGCACGGAAAGGTAGTTGTTCTCGAAAAAACGAATGAAATTGGCGGTCGAGCAAAAGTTGTTGAAAAAGATGGATTTAAGCTAGATTTTGGAGCGCATCCCATAAGATTTGGACCTAAATCAGATCTTGGTGAATCTTTTGAAGAAATAGGAAAACCTATTGAATTCATTAAACCAGGAAAAGTATTGGCGTTCTTGGACGATGGTTCTATAACCACATATCCCTCGGGAGGTATTATAGCAGTTCTAAAAAGTAAATTGGTTCCTTTTTTCAAGACTTTAAAATTAATGATAATGATAAAAAAAATGGCTGAGCAAGAGTTTATAGCTCTTTATGATATGTCTTTAGAAGAATGGTTTAATAAGGAGAACATTACCCCTAAAATTCGAGAATTTTTAACCATGGCAAGCGCTACTCTCCAAGTAAATCCCTTTATTGAACGATCCTCTGCCGGTGAAACTCTACAAAATATTAGAAAAGTTCTAGATATTGGAAGTGTATATTATCCAAGAGGTGGATGGGGTGAAATTTTCTCAAAGTTTTCGGAAAAAATTAAAGAGAACGGAGAGATTAGATTAAAAAGTGAAGTATCAGAAATTATAGTTAAAGAGGGTAAAACAACAGGAGTTAAAATTGGAGAAGAAATAATTAATGGTGAAAAAATTATTTCTACAATCCCAGTCCAGCAACTCTTTACCATATTGGATGAAAAATTATGTGATAAAGATTTAATTACTAGATGTAAAGGTTTGAAATGTACTGCAGGAATCAGTATTGATTTTTGTTTATCTAAACCAATTAGTGATATTGATGGAGGTATTATGCTCGAGAAGCCACTGGGTTTTGGTTTTATTCCATCTAATATTTCACCAGAAGTAGCTCCAGAAGGAAAATCTTTAATGACTTTTTTTACAATAACTAATGTTGAGGATATTAAAGATAAAACTAAATCTAATGAAATTTATCAACATCTTAGAAGTACAATTTTAAGATTCTTCCCGGAGATTGAAAATAATTTGGATTTTGAAAGACCATTATTTCATGAAATGATTGATGGAGTTGAGATTAATACAGAACAACATCGATTAAAGAGATTGGGAAATGAAATCAAAGGAATTTCCAATTTATTTCTTACTGGAGATTCTGTAGGAGGTGAAGGCGCTGGGGGCGATGTCGGACATACTAGCGTTCGAAACTGCTATAAAAAAATTGTTGGAAGATAATTGCTTAAATTAACGATCCTCTGGCTATTCGAGCATAAATATATAATTAATTGACGATTTTTATATAATATGGAATTTTCTTTTGATAAAGTTGCAAATGCACTCTATCTTCGCTTCTCTTATGAAAAAGTTCAAACCACCGAAGAAATTGCTGAAGGCATAATAATCGATTATGGAAAAGGTAATCATAAGGTTGGCATAGAGATTTTAAATTTTTCTGATCGACATCTCAATCTTAATGATCTTATTCAAATGGATGCTGAAGAAATTATACCAATGATAATCCAATGCATTGCAAAGGATTAAGATCCGAAATCTTTCTAAAGAAGAAATCCTTAATACATTAAATCAACCCAACAATGTGAAGAAAAACTCTGCAAATCCTTCAGGGAGATCCACATCATTTACCTTTTTATGTTTTAATGAGTTCAATTTATTACTCAAATAAATTTTGTTTGAGATAAATATTTTAATAAAACCAAAATTTTATTTATTTTATTTCTTTATACTTTTTAAATTATATTTGAACAAGCTTTAATCATATAATTTAAATTAAATGAGTTGGTTTAGCATCGCACGGATGCACAGCAGAAAAAAAGGAAAAAGTGGTTCGACAAGGCCATCAAGATTAGAAAAACCTAGTTGGCTAACAATATCGTCTGAAGAAGTAGAAGATTTTGTCATAAAACTTGCACGAAAGGGAAATTCTAAGAGTATGATTGGTACGATTTTAAGAGACAGTTTTGGAGTTCCACTAGTTAAAATTGTCACTGGAAAAAAAATTAATCAGATTCTGGAGGAAGCCAAAATCGAGGAAGATTTACCGGAAGATTTACGCAATCTTGCTAAAAAAGCTGTAAATTTACGGAAACATTTAGAAACAAATAAAAAGGATTTAGATTCTAGGAAAGGATTGCAAAGAATCGAATCTAAAATTTACAGATTAATTAAGTATTATAAAAAGAAAGGAGTTCTTTCTCAAGAATTCAAATATACCCCTGAAGAAATCAAAACATTGTTAATATAATCATCAAAAAGGCGTAATTATGAGTAAAAAAGGAAAGAGAGAAAGAAAAAAGGCCGATACTTGGAAAGAAAAAATTTGGTACGATGTTTATGCCCCTAAATCTTTTAAAAATCAATATATAGGTAAAATTGTAGGAAAGAATACAGACTTTATTTTAAATCGAACAATAGAAACCTTATTATATGATTTTACGCGGGATTTTCATGATATTACTACTATCTTGCGCTTTAGAGTTATAAAAGTTGAGGGAAATAGATGTGAAACATATCTTGTTGGGCATCAATTGACAAAAGATTTCATTCGTTCATTAATTAGAAAAGGAGTTTCAAAGGTTCAAATGATAAATAATTATAAAACAGTAGATAATTACATTTATCGTATTACTAGTGTTTGCACAACAATTCAAAAGGCTAGATCCAGTCAGATCATTACAATCAGGCGAATTATAGATGACATTTTGAATACTTTTGCCAGAGATCTAAAGCATGAGAAATTTATTCGAGGTATGATATATGGAGAATTTTCACACCAAATAAAAAGGGTTGCAAAAACGATATATCCACTTTTCGAAGCAATAATTATTAAATCAAAACTGATCTCCTCACCTAGTCTGGAGGATCAAGAAGCACCTCCAAAAGAAGAAGATTTTGAAATTGTTGAACCTGAAATTAGAAGGACAGTAAAATCTCAAATTGCAAGAGCTAAAAGAGTTAATGTTCAGAAGTTAACATATAAGAAGCAAAGAGCGGAAAGAGCGAAAGCTAAAGGTCAACAGAACATGAAACAAGAAGTATCTGATGAAAAGATTGAAGAGAAAGTCAATAAAGAAATAGTTGAAGTTGAAAAATAAACTAACTCAATCGATTTGTTTTTTGAGGATAATATTTTTAAAATCAGCATAATATACTGATTTTGGGGGAATATCTTCATTCACCATAGTATGTGCTCCAACTAAAACATCATTTTCGATCTTTACCCCACACATTATACTAGAATTTATACCAATCTTGACGTTATCGCCAATAATTGTACCCATTTTCCTCCTTTTAGTATCTATTATTTTTCCCTCAATATTCATTCTAACAGATCTTTCAGTTAATTTCAAATTAGCAATTTTCGTTCCAGCACCAAAATTTACCCTACTCCCAATAATAGAATCTCCTGAGTAATTATAGTGTGGTAAATTTGTATTTGACATAATTATTGAATTTTTTATTTCACTTGAGTTTCCAATATGACAATTATTACCAATTGTAGAATAGGGTCTTAAGTGTGAGTTTGGACCAATGATGCATCCTTCACCAATAAATACAGGACCCTCAATGTAAGTCCCAGACATTATTCTTGAGTTTTCCCCAATACTTACCTTACCCTTAATATTCACATTATCCTCTATAACTCCTTCAATTCTACCCTCAAGTTTGCCCAGTATGAACTTATTGGCGTCCAATAATTGCCAAGGAAGCCCAATATCGCTCCAAAAAAATTTACTTAAATTATATCCGTGGATTTTAGCACCATTCTTAATCATTATTTTAATGGAATCTGTTATTTCATATTCACCTCGAATAGATTTCTCAGTTTGATCAATTGCATCAAATAATTTTGAATTAAATATATAGATCCCAGCATTAGCCATATTTCCAACGTCAGATCCTTTAGGTGGTTTCTCAATAATATCTGTTGCATAACCTTGCTCATCTAGAGTAATAATACCAAAGTTCTCAGGATTTTCAACGCCAAAAAGTGTGATTATCCCATCGTAATTACCTTCTTGAAATGATTTAACTACATCAATAAAAACTTGCTCATCAGTTAGGACATCGCCATTCATCAATAAAAAAGGTTCATTTTCCACAAAATTCTGACAATATTTGGCAGCATGGGCTGTACCAAAACGCTCCTCTTGAATAAGATACTTGATTTTTACTCCAAATTTATTTTGCCCATCTCCAAAATATTCCTTTATCATTTCATTTTTATAGCCAACAATTAAAAGAATTTCTTTAATATCAGTATTTTTAATGTTATTTATAGAATGTTCAAGTAACGGAGTACCCCCAATTGGTATCAACGGTTTAGGTCTTGTATTTGTAAGTGGTCTTAATCGTTTACCTATTCCAGCTGCTAAAATAACTGCTTTCATTTGAAATTCACAAATTAGATTATATAAGAAAAATTAAATTGAATACTATTAAAAATAATCCTTATTAAAAAAACAGTTATAGTTAATACCTATAAAAATAATATTATTTATTCACATATAACACAATTTGCTCAATATCACTATTGAGATCTTTGTAAGGCTTTAAATCTCCGTTGAAATTATTTTGTAATACTTCATATTTAGAAAGAGTGTTTAGAAGTTCATCAAATATTTTCTGAATTTGAAAATAATTTCCTGTTCCTACCATCTCCACTGTATAACCATTTATTTCCCCAAAAAGAGAGTATTTAAAAGAGTTTTCTTCAATATCCTTGATATGAATAGATTTCAGATGATAATTTGCCTTAATCAGAGCATTTACTGCGATAGTAGATAGTTTTGAGGAAAAATTAGAAATAAAAATCTCTCTCTTTTCATCATTAACTTTGAAATCCAAATTTTTAAATAAAGAATTATTAAATAGTTTATAAATAATGGGAAGTCCATTAGCTGATATTCCACAATAGATTATTTTATTTTCTTTAAAATCATTATACATCGCATCTACTTCAAACCATTCATTATCAAAGAGTTCTTCATATTCTTTTAAAATGAAATCAACAATATTTTCAATAATCGTCTTAAATAATACCTTTTTGTGAGCTTGTTTCAAGATTTCTATTGATTTGTAATATATCTCAACTTTATTCTGAAAGTCTCTTAATAATTCATAGCACTTTATTGAAAATTCACTAAATTCTCCAATCATGCAAAAAAACAATTGGTCTCCATTTAACACGATATGTTTTATAATAATAGTTTCTCTTTTGGAATGAACTGATTCCAATGCGATTTTATGTAATCGCCAAGTATTCTTAGGGTTTATATTTGTCAGCAAATCTTTTAAATACAAAATAATCTCAAATGTATTATATCTACTTTTATCTGAGCAGTAAATAATATTATTGTTTAAAATTATAGAAAATTCAGTAATCATTAATAATTTCCCAAATAACTGTTTTTAAGAATTTAACCTTATATCCTCACAATTAAATATACTTCACATTTTATGGTAATTTAATTTTGATAAAAATTAATCAATATGTTCTATTGCAAAAAACTAATCAATTCTACCTTTAATTTAAATACATCAAGATCAGAAATAATTGAAATTACAGAAATTAATAAGTAAAACTTCTTACAAAAAATTATAAAATTCATTTTTAATTCATTATAATTTTTCCTTAAATATCCCTTGTAAAATTTTGGTATTATACTATGACTGAGAAATTTAAATGGTGGATGAAAACTGTTGTATATCAGATTTATCCCCGATCATTTAAAGATACAACCGGTAATGGAATTGGAGATCTGCAAGGAGTTATTGAAAAATTAGATTATTTACAAGAATTGGGTATAGAAACTATTTGGTTTAGCCCTTTTTTTAAATCACCTCAAGCAGATCATGGATATGACATAACAGACTTTTGTGATATTGCTCCGGAATATGGATCAATGTCTGATTTTGATAAATTATTAAAAGAAATGCACGATAGAGACATGAAAATGGTATTGGATTTCGTTTTAAATCATACATCTGTTGAGCATCCTTGGTTTAAAGAATCTGCATCAAGTAGGGATGACCCAAAACGTGATTGGTATATATGGCGTGATGGTAAAAAATCAGGTGGTAAAAAACCTCCTAATAATTGGAAAACAATGACTGGAGGATCTGCTTGGTTATACTATGATAATACAGATCAATGGGTTTATTTCCACTTTTTACCTAGTATGATCGATTTAAATTACCGAAATCCTGAAGTAAAAAAGACAATGTTTAATGTCATGCGATTTTGGTTGGATAAGGGAGTTGATGGGTTTCGATTAGATATATTGCATGCAATTTACGAAGATGAGCAGTTAAGAAATGACACTTTTACTTGGCAAATATTACCTTCCGATAAAAATACCGCTACTTTATTTAGAACGCATAAATACGATTTAAATCTACCAGAAACTTACGATTTTGCCATGGAATTAAGAAAAGTTATGGATGAATATGAACCTGAGAGATTCCTAGTGGGAGAAGTTGATGGAACCGTAGAACAATTGAAAAAATATTATGGTCCTAAAAATAATGGATTACATATGTTATTTTTATTCGAATTTACATCTACACCTTTTAATCCCTATAAATACGCAGATATAATAAATAGAATTGAAAAAAATTTTCCTTTTCCTTATACACCAACTTATGTTTTTGGCAATCATGACCGTATGAGATTTATTTCTATCCTAAATGAAAATGTACAAAAAGCAAAACTCGCTGCAACTATGCAATTAACTTTGCGTGGTGTCCCATTCATTTATTACGGCGAAGAAATTGGTATGCCAAATACTAAATTTAAGCTTAGAACGAGTCAAGACCCAATTGGTCGGAAATTTTCATGGATTCCAATATCTCAAATTAAAATCTTGGGATTTTCATTAACACGTGATGGATGTCGAACTCCCATGCAATGGACTGATAAATTTAACGCTGGTTTTTCTCCAGAAAATTGTGAAACGTGGTTGAGAGTATCTGATTCATATAAAAAAATTAATGTTGCTAGAGAAATAAAAAATCTCGGGTCACTATTAAATTGTTATAGGCGATTATTGAAAATTAGAAGAGAAAATATCATATTACAAGAAGGAAAATTTGAATTTATAGAAATGAAAAATTTAAAAAAGAAGTGTTTAGCATACCGTAGAATTCATAATAATCAAGAAATATTCATATATCTCAATTTTTCAAAAGATTTCTTGAAATTGGATTGTCCTGTAAAAAAACCTACTTTATTATTTTCCACATTGGCTAATAGGGTCGCATTAAATGTGAATTCCAACAATAATATTATGAAATTAACGCCATTTGAAGGAATAATCTTCTCCTAATTATTATTATCAATGAAAAGAGTTTAAATAAGTTATTTACTTATATAAGTAAATAGGTGATGTTTAATTGAAATGGCTGCCAAAGTGGGTTGGAAAGGTATATTCGAAATTATGGGCTGAATTTAGAGAAAATCTATTTTTTTTTGAAGATGCCAATAAGATTTTGGGAAAAACCACCCCAAATTATTTAAGTGAGTTAAAAAAAGCTCAAGCATTATTTATTTTTAAAAGAAAAACAAGGAAAAGAATATATCGGCTTGTTCCACCAAACTTATTTTCATTTGCTATTGCCAATAATATAGATCTAGGATGGTTAAAGCAAGGAAGATATTCCAACATAATCTTATTAGTTTTTTTAAAATTAAAGGATTTTTTTGGTTCTGATTTTTTAAGCCTAGGAATTTTTGGCTCTATAGCTAAAAATATGGCAAAAAATGACAGTGATATTGATTTTTTTGTAATACTTAAAGACTTGCCAGATAGTATAGGTGAACGAATAAATTTACTTGTAGAGATTGAAGATGCTAAAGAAATCAAAGATGAATTAACTTTCTTAAATAAAAACTCAATTTATCCACATTTTAGTTATCATATACGTAAAAAGGATGAATTAGGTTTAAATTTCTTTATAATTGATATGGCTTTTGATTTAAAAATTATCTACGATTCTTTAAAGATATTGGAAAATTTCTTATTTGAAATAAATAAAAAAATTAGAGAAAAACATATCCAAAGAAAATATTTAGATAAAGAGCGCTATTATTTAGATTTAAATATTTCTTTTGGAGAGGTATTTAAGTTTTGAATCAAATAGATTTGGCTAAGGATCATCTAAATGAATCTCAATTTAGATTTGAGGTTGCTGAACATATTTATAATAAAAATGGTTATGCATTTTGCGTTCGAATATGTCAAGAAGCTGTAGAATTTGCCTTAAAAGCAGCTTTAAGGCTTATTGGTGTGGATCCTCCTAAATGGCATGATGTAGGTCCATTTTTAAAAGAAAAAATGGAAAGTTATCCTGAATGGTTTCAAAATAAAATTACCGAATTAGCATTAATTTCAAAGCTGTTAGCTAGTAAAAGGGAGCCCTCGATGTACGGTGATGAGAGAACTAATAAATCTCCTTCAAGTATGTTCAATAAATCAGATGCAAAAAACGCTTTAAAAAGTGCCGAAATATGTTTAAAAAATGTCAAAGAATTATTTCACCAAATATAATATGATTAATTATCTATAGTGTATTTTTTTTATGTAATTAGTAATTCTAAATAAAAATCTTTTTGAGGATATTATGGATAAGCAAGCAGTTTTAATATATATCGCAAAATTAGCAAAAATGATAATCGATGCAAAACAAACAACCGTTTTGACAGGAGCTGGTATCTCAACTGAAAGTGGAATCCCAGATTTTCGAAGTCCGGGTGGTCTATGGGAAAAATATGCTCCAGAGATTTATGCTAATATTCATAGTTTTTTAAAGAACCCTACCAAATTTTGGGAGATGGCAGAAAAAATAGCTCCAAACATTTTTAACGCTAAACCCAATTCTGCCCATTATGCATTAGCAGAACTAGAAAAAATGAACATGATTAAAGCCATTATCACACAAAATATTGATGGACTTCATCAAAAAGCTGGATCTTTTATAGTTTATGAAGTTCATGGAAATATCGAGCGCCTTATTTGTTTAGGTTGTAGATCTTCTTATCCCAAAAAACAAGTCATAAAGCAACTTAAAAAAGAAAAGAATTATCCTCCAATATGTGATATGTGCGGAGCTCCTTTAAAGCCTTCAGTCGTTTTATTTGGAGAGGACTTGCCTAAGTTTGAATTTTATCAATCTCATGCACTTTCTGAAAAATCAGATTTAATGATTGTAGCGGGTTCTTCCTTAGAAGTTGCACCTGTAAGTGAATTCCCAAATTTAACTATTAAATATGGAGGCAAATTGGTAATTATCAATGATATGCCAACACATATGGATAAAAAAGCTGAATTGGTTATTATAGGTAAATTAGGCACCGTTCTTCCACTTGTTGTTAAAAAAGTTAAGGAATTGCTAAAAAATAAGAATAATTAAAGTCAATAATATTATAATGGAATATCTTATTGAAGAGCAAAATATTGTTAAAAAAGATTGGAGAACAATAAAATTATCATTTGCTTTAATATATCCGAATGTTTATCGCATTGGAATGTCTAGTTATTCTATACATCTCATTTATTCATTATTAAATTCAAGAGAAGATATTGTATGTGAAAGATTTTTTCTACCTGAAAATATTAGATACCCTGCTTCTCAAGATAAAAATGTTAATATGGGGAGAATTTTCAGTATAGAAAATCGAATTTTATTAAAAGAGTTTGATATTTTAGGATTTTCAATTCAATTTGAAAATGATTATAGAAATCTTCTTTGGATTTTGGAAGCAGCAGGAATTCCTCTAAGAACCAAGGAACGAAGTGAAGAATTTAAAGAAAAGGGAATAATTTATCCTTTAATAATTGCTGGTGGACCTTGTGCAACTTCAAATGCAATGGTTTTATCGGAATATATTGATTTATTTTTTATTGGTGATATTGAGCCAAATTTAAATGAGTTTTTGGACTTAACAATAGAAATAAAAGAAGAATTTGTAAATTTGAATAATAACTTAGAAGTTTTTCGAAAAATCAATGGTATATTTATCCCTTTGATAAAAAATAATTGTAAAAGAACAATCTTAATAAATTTAGATGAATCAAAAACGCCTTTATTACAAATTAAATCAATTTTTGATCTACCAATAACCAATCGAAAAGGTGGCAAGAAACAAAAGGGATTAGCTTTTGGTGATACATATCTACTGGAAATAAATCGTGGATGTCCATTTAATTGTAAATTTTGTATCTCATGTCATCATAACAAACCCTTTAGAAATAAGAGTTTTGAAGATATTATTAAAACGATTGACAAAGCCAAAGAACTGCAGAAGATAAAAAAATTTACTTTTATTGGCTCCTGTGTGACAAGCCATCCGAATTTTATTGAGATTTGTAATTATTTATTGAAAAATAACATAGAATTTATGATACCATCAATTAGGATTGATCATATTACCAAGAGATTAATTGGGATTTTAGAGAAAGGAAATATCAAAACAATAACAATAGCTCCTGAAACTGGTTTCAATAATCTTAGATATTCTATAGGAAAAAAGATTTCTAATGAACAAATAATAGAAGCCGCTAAAATTATAAGAAATTCAACTATTAAGAATATAAAATTTTATTTTTTAATTGGCTTGCCAGACGAATGGGAGAATGAAGCTGATGCTATTGTGGAATTAATGACAGTTATCAGTGAATTAGGTTTTGAAAAAGATTCTTTAAAAGTCAATGTAAATCCTTTTATCCCTAAATTAAATACTCCTTTTCAAATCTATACAGATTATTTTTTTAAAGCTAATTTAATGAGCATAAAAAGTAAATTTGAAAAAATTCAAAATGGAATTAGCAAAATACCTTCAGTAAAATTAAAAATAAAAAATATTAAAAAAATAATAAATGAAGCAGTAATACAAACTCTTTTTTCTTTGGGGGATATTGAAGTCTCAAAATTATTATTGGATTATTATCATTATGGTGCAACCTTTGGGGCGTTAAAAAGAGTGGTAAAAGAATCAAAATTTTCATTTGATACATATTTTGAAAAGATTAAAGAAGGATACGGTCCTTTGCCACCTTCGTGTTCAATTTGAAAAAATATTAGATAATATAAATAAATAATATAAATAAATATAACTATCAAACCAAATCCAATGTTTTATGTCAATTTTAAACGAAATTGACATATATTATCTCCTAATCCCATAAATTTGTCTCTTTTTACTTGAATTTTGGGATTAAATGATTCAATAGCACTCTTATAAAGAGGAATACATATTTTCTTGCATATTTGAGAGATTACATGGTGGCGCTCTTCATTTCTATCCATCATTGCTTTATAAGGACACTTTTTTATTTCGATATCTGCCTCTTTCTCCTCATTTTTGACAATTTTATACTCCCAACCTTCACAACTCCATCTAAATGAGAGAATTTCAACTAAATCTTTAATGGAATCTGATTTTATGTTTAAATAACGTTTTATCCTACCAAGTATTATGTTTAAAAACTTCTGCCAAACTATTAAATCGATTTTTAACGCCGTCTCAAAATCCGTTTGATTCTCAATCTCCACTACAAATAAACCGTCAAGTGTAAAAAAATTTTTTTCAAAATAAAACAATTTATCCTCTATACTTACATCCTTCATTTAAGTTCAAATTGCAGAAATTATACTTCACTAAATTGATTTAATAAATATTTTAAAATTTAAGACTTTTATTATCACTAAAAGAAATTCATTACAAAACGGTTATTAAAAAAATTCTAATAATATGCTAATAAAATCAGATAATAAAAGAAGATTAAAGTTAAGAAAAAAGAAAGAAAAGAAACACTTTCAATCTAAATCAAATCCATAAATCCTTTGTATCCCATATGCATAAGATTATTTTGAATAAAGAGTTTCTCTAAATCAATTAAACCATCCGATTTGAGTTTTTTAATGTTTTTCTGGAACTTGTATATTTCACTCTTGATAAGCTGAGTTGGATTAATCGGATTATAAACACCGTTAGTTTTTAATATCCATTCTCGTTGCTGTAGCGTATTAAGAACATTATTAATCTCTGTTTCCTCTACTTTCATTACCTTACTTAACATCGAGATATCTGCATATCCTAAAGACATAAGGGTTGTATAAGTTTTTGCCTCGACCTCGGATACATTCAAAAGTTGTATAGCAGATATTACTTTCTCATCCATTTTGGTTAATTTCGACTTTTTTCTTAGAGACTCTTTCTCAACTTTCGAGAGATCAATTGTATCAGCAACAGTTATTTTCCCAGCAGCTACTGCATCATTAAATAGTTTTACACCAATATCAGAGCGAATAATTACACTATTCCAATCATCTGCAGGAGCACCGACACTTCCTACTGATATATCTGCAAAATCAGCAGTGTAATCCTTACAGTATTGACAACTAGGCCAATTATGTATTTTAGTCTCTTTTATTAGAATTTCTTTAACCGACCCATCTTTCTTATAGATTAAGAATTTACCACGTGAAATGTCAATTTTCTTTACATCATTTATTGGTATTCTAAGTTTTTCTTGAACAGTTTTTCTCATTAAATCATATGAATAATTTGAGGAACAATAAAGTCCAATGATTAGTTTAAATTTACCAAGTTTATCTGAGAGAGGGGGACACAATTGGAGTTTTCTTGCCGCTAGGATTTGGCAAGGCATACCAACAAAAGCAAGTTTTTCGAGTTCATATTCATATATTGCATCTTTATATGTTAATAAACTTGACGCAATAGTATAACGGGAGCCCGCAGCAGCCAAAACCTCTTCCGGTGTTCTTGCAATAATGGGTTTCGGTTGCCAATTTTCATCCCTACCCGTAAGAAGGGCTCCATCAATTAATCCTGTATTTAGAGCGTGAATAAGTAGTGTAGAAACCACTCCACCATTTTGAGCTACCTTTAAAACTGCTTCATCTGTGCTTTTTGCGACATTAGCTTTTTGATAATATCCTAATAAAGAATTTTTACGAGTTTGACCATTGAAAAATTCTTTCTCAGCCTCTTCTTCTGGAAAATATGTTCTTGCGCAATATTTAAAGCACATAGAACACTCTGGATCGTATTCTAGAAGTTTTGGTTCTTTATCCTTTATATCAATGCGAGGACAAAGTGAAACGCATGTTCCGCAAAGGACACAGAGATCTTTATCTAAAACGAAGTCATACAAGTCTCGAAATCCGATACCTTCAATACAAGATTGTAAATAATCAATAATTGGCTCTTTTATTTCCATTTTTCAATCCTCTTTTATTTTTGTTAATTTATTTGATTTTGTTTTTTCTATAATCGTACATGTAATATAACCAAAATGAAAATTTAAATTTTTATAGTTGATAATCCTACACACGATCTGCAATATATGATCTATGATCTTGATAATAGAACCTATCAAATTAAAAAACCTTATGAATTTAATAGATAACGTGATTTAAAAGGAACCATTTACTGATTTATTAAAAGGACTATATTATTAAATTACAAATCATTTAACGATTGAAATGAGAAAAAATAGAAAGTTAATAGTATTTATGCTTATTCTGGAATTTTTTTTCTCAATATATATTATTAACTCCAAGGATTTTAAACCAAATTCAAAAATATCAAAAATAAAAATATTGGATGAGGATGATATTTTTGGAGAATTTATTGTAATTAGTCCAAGTGGTCTTGATGTATTAAGAATGGGGGAAAATTTCACTATAAAGTGGAATTTTATGGGTGACGTTAAATACGTCTCGATTGCATTATATAAAAGTATGGATTATATTGATTCAATTGCCATTACTGCAAAAAATGACGGAGAGTATAAATGGAGTGTTGGACAATATGAGGAGGGAATAGACTATTCAATTCGTATATGGGATTATAATAATTACCTAACTGGTGATCTTAGCGATTATTTTAAAATTATATCTAATAATGGCAGTCATTTTGAACCAATTATTAGTTTATTCTTAATTATTGGGATTTCAGTTGGAATAGTCTTTGTTATTATAATTTTTCTAAAAAAAGAGATATTTTCCTAAAGAAAATCAAGATATGATTTATTAGTTAAAGTATCAAATCCAAGATCATTAGTTTTTAAAGAAATAAAAGGGGGATAGCTGAGAAGATAACGAATTCGGGCCAATATTTAGCTACATGTCGCGTTCCCATGGACGAGTTTGAGCGGCATCGGTGTAACCAGCCCAGATATCAACCACAAATTCGCCATCTATTGTTGCTGCAAACGAAGCACCGATATTTAAACCAGATTCGAAATTTTTTTGAAATGCTTCTTTGACAGGAGTAAATCGATCATCGCAATAACCATGTATTTCAATCTTATTTGTCATATCTATTTACCTTTATAGAAAAGATACAACCTATTAATTATGTAAAATTGCTAGAAAATTTAACTATTTTGAATTATATAGGTTTTTTACCAACGCATAGTAGGTAGCCAATATAATCCCTACATTTTCTAAATCCAGATTTTACCCTTCCCACACCTCTTAGCTTTTTTCCTAGAGAACTCCTTGTCATAGTATAATACAGAATCTTTAAGGTTAATTTCGTGAATTTCCATTTTCCACCGACTGATTTGACCATTTCTTTGAAGTCTTGCTTAGGCTCACACTCTATCGCCGAAATATCAACCAATCCCGCTTTCTCAAAAAAATCTTTCCATTCTTTAGGTGTCAAGATTGGAAAATCAAGACAAGATATTTGTTCGAAAATTTTTTCCACTTCCTTTAGCTTTTCATCAATTTCAGGAGGGTTTTCATTAGATTTAAAGATTTCGTTAATACCCACAAACCCGCCTGGTTTTAATATTCTTGCGTATTCTATAAATGCCTTATCCTTATCCTTTAGGAATATAGATACGAATTCTGTGATAACTATATCAAATGTGTTATCATCAAATGGAATGTTCATGGCATCACCGTACTGGAACTCAACTTGTTCATCTAAATTTGAATTCTCGGCACGTTCTTTCGCCCAATTAACCATATTTTCTGCGATGTCTATTCCTACTACTTTACACCTGTACTTTTCTGCAATGTGGAAGGCTTGATATCCGCTCCCGCAACCCACAATTAAAACAGATTTTGTTTCGTCAACTTTGCACATCTCGATTAATTCTTCCGTAGCTTTTAGTCCGCCCCAATTAAAGAAGGGAATACCGAGATGGGCCATAGCATCGTAATATCCCATCTCTTTTACATTAACTTTTTGTTTCATTATAATCAATTTTTTTATTCAATAGAATCCATTAGAGGGAGTGGAGGTACAACATCGGCTTTCCATTCAGAAACAACAGGATAATCCCACCAATGTGCGGGAATTTCGGAATATACACTATATTTTTTAAGACCCCTTTCAAATGCTCTGATATTTTTTCTCGATACTTTAATTACATCTGGTTGTGGATAGAAATAAGCCCCGAATCCACCTTCCTTAGTACCAAGATTCCTAACCATATGCCACACTTCTCGCTCACATTCTTCTGGTGTTCCTTGCGAATATATCGACTGTATATTCACGCATCCCCACATCATTATCTTACCGCGATGAGGCTTTAAGTCAGGATAACCACTCATTCTTGGACTGTCAAGTTCAATTGTATCCAAACCCCATTCAATTAAAGATGGTATTAATCGATCTATTTTACCACAGCAATGAATATGGTACTCACATCCCAAGTTATGTGCCTCATCAAAAATAGTACGATAAAATGGTTCGTAGAATTTGTTAAAAAGTTTTGGACTAAAGAAAGGGCCCAATTGCTCGCCTAAGTCATCACTTAACCAAAAACCATGAGGTTCTAATCCGTATTTAAAACTCATTTTCATAACTTTTAAATGATATTCTGTTAAGTGATCAAGTAATTTTTTTAATTCTTGTGGGTGTTTTCGATGATCCATTAAATAATTGGTAAAACCTCTAATTTTAGAAGCTAATTCAGAAAGTCCAAAAGTATTAATAAACATTCTGTATTTATCGTTGTCAAAAGATTTTTTCAGGGTATGAGCAAATATATATCGACTTTTATCATCAGGATCGGGGTAATATTTTGAAATATATTCTTCATAATCATTCCAATCAGTTAAAACTGCTCTTCCCGGGTGACCCATATTATCTCCGCGCCCTGACATGTTCCAAATGCAGCCCCATTCATCTATATCCTCCCGGGGCAGATGACGCCATTTATTTCCTTCATATTTAGGATTTTCTTTTGCCCATGCTGGTTTATCCCATTTAAATTCTACTCCTGCATGCGGAAATAATCCCTCTTCATTTTCATCCCACCCTGGTCGCCACTTTTTTGAGGGAATCATTAGCAAGGGTAAAACATCTCCTTTGACACCATTAAAAATAGGCGCTCGATCAGGATTTTTAAAGTGGATTGCTGCTTTAACACGTTCTATCGAATTCATTATGTCACATTTTAATATCTTTTTTTTTATTTAAATTTCATATACTTTTATTCGTTAAGCATTAGTGTTAATTTTTTAAAATTAAGAAAAAATATTTTTATTGATGAAATTGATTAGTATATAAAAAATCAAATCTCAAATTTAATGAATGCGGCATCATGAGACAAAATCAATATCCGATTCAACCTATATCGTTTACTAAAGTCCAAATTACTGATAAATTCTGGGCACCTAGAATTGAGACCAATCGTAAGGTAACAATTCCTCTTGCATTTAAGATGTGTGAAGATACTGGTCGCATTAACAATTTTTCAAAAGCAGCTGGGTTAATTGAGGATGATATATCGCCTTTTTTTCCCTTTGATGATTCAGATGTATATAAAATCATTGAAGGTGCAGCATATTCATTGAACATAAGACCAGATTCCGAGCTTGAAAAATATGTTGATGATATAATTAAAAAAATTGCAGCGGCCCAAGAAAAAGATGGTTATCTTTATACAACTCGAACAATTAATCCCAAAAAGCCCCATTACTCGGCGGGAAAGAGGCGTTGGGAATGGGTTTCACTTGTAAGTCACGAATTATATAATTTAGGTCATCTTATAGAGAGCGCAGTGGCGTACTATCAAGCGACAGGTAAGCGTAACTTATTAGAAGTTGCCATCAAAAGTGTTGATCTAATAGAAAAAGTATTCGGACCAGGTAAAAATGAAAGCGCACCTGGGCATCAAGAAATTGAAATGGCATTAGTACGCCTATATCGCGTCACCAATAATAAAAAATATTTGAAATTAGCGAAATTTTTTCTGGATATTCGTGGTTCTAAGGATGCAATCGGCTATGATCATTATGTAAAATTAGCAAAAACTCAATTTGTTAAATGGAGAGATAAATACCTTCAATACAATCAAACTCATAAAAAAGTTATAGAGCAGGATGAAGCAGTTGGGCATGCAGTTCGTGCAACATATATGTATTCTGGGATGGTAGATGTCGCAGCACTAACAAATGATAAAAATTACATTGAAGCCGTTGATAATATTTGGGAGAATGTTGTCTCTAAGAAGATTTACATAACAGGTGGTATTGGGGCTAAATCTCACGGTGAAGCTTTTGACCGGAATTATTTATTACCAAATATGAAAGCCTATAATGAAACTTGCGCCGCAATTGGTAATATTTTCTGGAATCATCGTCTTTTCTTATTGCACGGGGATTCTAAATACATAGATGTCTTGGAACGAACGATTTATAACGGTTTCCTTTCAGGAATTTCTCTAGACGGGAAAAAATTTTTCTATCCTAATCCGCTTGCTTCAAGTGGTTATCACGAAAGAAGTGAATGGTTTAAGTGTGCTTGTTGCCCTTCAAATATAGTGCGTTTCATTGCTTCAATTCCCGGTTATGTATATGCACAACATGATGATATATTCTATGTTAATCTTTTTGTTAGTAATACTGCCACAATTTCAATTGACGAAAAATTTGTATCTATTACTCAAGATACAGAATATCCTTGGGATGGAATAGTAAAAATAACGGTTAATCTTCAAAAAAATTTAGATTTTAATATCGCAATTCGAATACCAAGTTGGACGCAGAACCAACCAGTGCCAAGTGATTTATATCATTATTTGAAAAAATTTGATGAAAAAGTAAGCCTTAAAGTTAATGGCAAACCAATTGAAATTATTTGTGAAAAAGGTTATACCTACATTTCACGCACGTGGAAGGATGGAGATATAATTGAATTGAACTTTCCTATGACCATTAGGCGTGTATTAGCACATGAAAAAGTTAAAGAAGATAATGGAAAAGTTGCCTTTGAACGCGGTCCGATTGTCTATTGTGTTGAATGGGTAGATAATAAGGTAAAATATTTACGAAATTTGTTTATTGATGATGATATCGAACTTGCATCTGAATATCATGAAGATATGCTTAATGGGATTGTTATTATTAGAGGTACTGCTCATTACCTTAAACATACTGAAGATAGGAAAGAAATTATTAAAAGTAAACAAAATTTTCTCGCAATACCTTATTATGCTTGGGCACATCGCGGAAAGGGTGAAATGATAGTGTGGATGCTACGTGATTTAAAGGCTTTTAAATAAATAATTTAAAAGATAAAGCTGATATTGAGAAATACTTAAAATTGAGGGAGCCACTTAGCTTCAGCTTCAAACATTTCATCAACCATAATTCGTATTTCTTCTGGAGAACACACACTAGCAGTATTTGGGTCAAGTAGCACAGCTTGATAAATTTTTTCCCGGTCTAATTCGAGGGCTCCCTCGACTGCGGCTTTTTGTACCATAATATTTGAGATACATAGTGCTTGACAGATGGTAGGTAAAACAATGCCTCCCTGTGGATGTATTCCATGACTATCCGCAAAAACTGGTACTTCCACACAACATTCCTTAGGAAGGTTAGTAATTAAACCCCCCTCTTTATTTATAACATTTCCATTAAATCGAAATGGTTTGTTTGTTTCCATAGCATCAATAATGTGTGAAGCGTATTCTCCTGATGGTTTTTCTTTGTATGGAAGTTTTTTGCGTTTGAGTTTTCTCTGGAAATTTTTATCTATTTTTCCTTGAAATATGACTTGCTGGTTATAATCTGAAGCTTGCTCTAAGTTAGAAAGCCAGTGCAGGTTGCTTTTATATTTCTCCAAAAGTTCAGTGCGTTTTCGATAATAAGGAAGATATTCACTCAGATGGCCAGAGGATTCTGTCATAAAATATCCACCTGTTGCCTTCATCATATCATAACGCACTTTCTCTAATTCAATTAAATTGGGGTTATCTTGAATAGCTTTCATAATTAACGGATAAGCATTTTGCCAAGTTGAATTGGACTTATTTGAGTATTTATACCAAACTTCGAGAAACCAAGCCATGTGGTTAATCCCTGCACATAAAAAACTGAATTCTTCTGGCTTTGCTCTGATACAACCACGCAAAATTGCAGCTGTACCCTGAACGCCATGACAAAGACCAACCGTAGAATCTGGAACAAGTGAATTACAATACCATGTATTCATAGCCATTGGATTAGTATAATTAAGTAATAACGGTTTTATTCCATCATTTCCTACATTATATCCAATTTCTTGAATATCTTCTAAAAGTGATTTAAAAAATGGTGTTGTTCGGAGGAAACGAAAGATTCCACCGGGTCCTAGTGTATCCCCGACAGTTTGAGACACTCCATATTTGAAGGGTATTTCAACATCTAATTTAAAGGCCTCAAGCCCACCTATATGTACTGTATTGATAATATACTTCGAATCCTGAATTGCTTTCTTCTGATTTGTAGTTTTCTCAAAAACAATTCCCTCTAGCTCTTGAGAATAATTATCCTTATATTTTTGCATGTAATTAAACATTAAGTCTAAACGATGAGAATCTAAATCTTCGAGACAAATTATAGTATCCTTCTGAAGCGTAGGAAATGAAGTAATATCGGTAAGTAAATTTTGCCCAAATACTAAAGACCCTGCACCAATAAATGCAATTTTTAACATAATCAGTGGATTGAATTTTTTCTGATTCTTAATATTTTCCATATTTTAATACTGCGGCCATAAAAGTCTTGACATTTTCAAGGGGAATTTCCTTAAAAATGACCGTGCTGGGACCTAATATAAAATGTCTGTTATCCTTTAGTGCTTCCATTAATTCTTTAACATGAGCATCAACTTGGTCTGTTGTACCGAATGGAAGAACATCACTAACATCTCCAAAGCCAATTACTACAAAATCTGGAAAATGCTCATTTATATAGAAAGGATCACAACCACCTTCCCAACCTTGTAAACCTTGAAAACCAGCTCTCTGAAAAGAAGATATCATTTCTGTTGCATTACCGTCTGTATGAACTTGAGGAATCATTCCAGCATCTGTGATTATTGAATTAATTTCTTTATAATGAGGTAAAAAATCCTGATCCCAATGCTTAGATGAAATCATTGTTCGACCCTTGTATGCGATATCATCTAAAAGATTTAAGATCTTTCCTCTTCCATCCGTTGCCTCGATTAAACCTTCAATATTTAATCTCGATATTTCTGCATAGAATTTTATCAATTCTCTGTAGAGTTTTGTTTTTTTTCGGAAATGATGGCTAAATACAGACATCCCCATGCTCCTCCATACTTTATCAAAAATGCCATCAATTATCAATACTGGAAATATCGAAGGATATAACTTTTCATATCGTATGATCATATCTCTAATTTGCTTGCTTCTATCAATTCGCTTTAAATTTGCTCGAAGCCTATCCAAAATCTCCAATGAATATATATATCCTCCTTGATAATAAGGAGAATCACTAAGTACAGCTTCTCCGTTTGCATTAATCCTAACTTTATTACCTTTACTATCTTCTATCGTAATTGATTTGGTTTTAACACTTGAAGGAAATGGCGCAAAAATTGCATCAAATCCTAAAACAAACGGAATATCAAAATATAGATTATTAAATAATTGCCCTTTATAATTTTCTAACAATGTATCTTTATGTTGGATAATAAACTCATTTCTTATGTATTGTACATGGGTGGGAACGCGATCTAATTTTTTTCTTTTATCATCATTATAAACAGCAAGATATCGCTCACTGGCATTCATGATATTTCCCCATTTCTTAATTAGTTTTCTACTTATATTTCTGAATTATTAATAATAAAAAGATGAAAGCAATTACTAAATATATAATTAATTTAATATCCTCTAAATTTAGAACTTATTTTAATATTTTTTAATTCTTACATAGAAAATTGATATTTAGATATTTATTTAATAAGATAAATATCATTTTTTAAAAATGTCAATCTAAGAAAAAGTAGATGTTAGAAGACTTTCAACTTTAATAAAATAAAATATAAATAAATAGAATTTGGTTTTATTTAATTTATTGAAAACATATTTAAGTGATTTCTAATAGTGAGTTTAGACTATACAAAAAAAAAGATGGCAAAGGATAGATTAAGATTTTTTATTTATGAAATTTCAATATCGTTTGTTTTTATATTTTTCCTTATGATTGTCGTTTGGGGATTACTTACTTTTATTGTAAATATAGATTCGATTTTTTTTGGACCATTATTTTATTTAATAAGAGCTCTAATGACATTTTTCGCGATACCATTAATTTTATTATTATCTTCTAAATTTTTATTGGGATCTGAAAGTAGAAATACAATTTTAGAACAAGATATTTCTCCTTCTATTGGGCATTTGAGACTTTATAAAATAACAAAAAATAATTATAAATATCAGATAATATATGGGATTTTGATTTTTTTTTTAGTCTTTTTACCAATAGATTTTCTTACATATATCTTAATTCCCGAAATGATTGAATATCAAGCCTCCGCATTAAGTCTTTATGTACAAAATTCTTATTTATTATTGGATAACTATTTTCTATTTTTAATATCTGTAATTATTATTCAAATTTCTATTTCAATCTCTGAAGAAACAATTTGTAGAGGTCTTCTTACTAAAAGAGGGAGTGAGCATTTTCACAAAATGTCGGCGGTTATAATCTCATCTTTATATTTTGGATTATGTTATTTTACTTATTATCTTAATCCTTTAAGTAGATTTTATCCATTTTGGTTTCCATTCATTTGGTTTTTAGAAGCATTTATAATAGGAATAATTCTTTCTCTAATATTATTAAGAAAGAAATGGTTGTTGCCAGCGATTTTTGCACACTCATTAAATAATATAATTTCAATACATACAATTTGGAATTTCTTGCAAGGAAATGAATTTATTGTCGTATTTTTATATCTTTATCTTCCTTTATTAATTATCAGCTGTCTTATATTCATCTGGCAACTTCCTAAAATTAAAAAAAGTTTGTCGTTAGGGTTTAAAATTTTTAAAACGTATTTTAAAAATGATGACCGCGTCCCAGAATCTAATAATAATAAATTTTTTCGCATGTTTATTGATTTACTTATCGGAATCCTAGTTTTTTTAATGAGTTTCTTGATTATAATATAAAAAAAGTTATGACTTATTGAAACTTGGGATTATGTCTAAAGTTCTTAGATTTTTTTATTAAAATTATTAATCGAAAAATTCTAGAATTATAATAATAAAAATTAATGAAAGAAAAATTATTTTTTTTTAAAATACTGATGGTAATTATTATGGATATACAAGTATCAAAGTTACGAGAAAATTTTAAGGGAAAACACTATTTACTCACCACATCAGATAATATCACTTTATTTTTAAGAGTATGGAACCTACTAAAAAATCTAATAAGGCGATTCTGATTCTACATGGCATAACGGCTTATAGTGGTCCCTATGAAGTAATAGGTAAGAATTTATCAAAGATGGACTACACCGTACTTGGGTTGGATTTAAG
>JAHLWH010000206.1 GCA_019058015.1 Promethearchaeota archaeon
TAAATGATTCTAATTGGAGAAAATATGTAATAAATTGGCAAGCACCGAAAGAAAGACAATTATGTAAACGAGAGCAAAAAAATATGGGTGAGCTCTTAGATTCAATTAGTGTTTTTTACCATATTATAGGTAGAAAGCCACTGCCTAAAGGTAGTGGATGAATACCAATAAATCAATAAATTAGGGAGGTTATTTAGAATAAAAAGTAATTAAGCTATACTAACACCAATGCATTACAATCGAGAACCTCACAAAGTTTATTCATTGATTTATCATTGAAGATCAAATGGGGAAACCAGCTCATGAAGATTAATAAAGCGATTAAGATTCGTATCTATCCCAATAAATATCAACAAGAGCTATTAGACAAGACTTTTGGATGCTGTCGGTTACTTTGGAATCAGATGTTGGCGGAACGGAATGAGGTTTATCGGAGGCTTAAAGATAATCCCGAAATCCTAAGAAATTATAGATATAAAACAGAAAAAGACTATAAAACTCGGTTTAAATTTATGAAAGAAGTCGACAGTAAGGCTCTACAATCCACTACTCGAAACCTCATTGAAGCTTTTAAGAACTTTTTTAATGGTTTGAAGGAAATCCGTAAGGTCGGGTACCCAAGATTCAAATCCAAGAAAAATAAACAATCGTACACGACTTACAACGTTAACAACAACATTAAAATTAATTTTGAGCAGAAGCGTATCAAACTCCCAAAAATTAACATGTGGATCAAATATAGGGATGAGCGAGTCTTTGTTGAGCTGATTCGTCACGTCACCGTTTCGAAAACCAAGAGCGGTAAGTATTACGTGGCAATTTTAGTTGAGCAAGAGCTTGATGTGTATCCCTTAACTCAAGTTCATGAAAATCGCATTGGAGCCTTTGACATGTCCGCTTCTGAGTTTTTAGTAAGTGAAAAAGAGCATTATATTAATCCCCGTTTCTATCGAAGCGCTGAGGCGAAATTAAGACGACTACATCGACAATTATCTGGTAAAAAGAAAGGATCGAAGAATCAATGGAAAGCACGTCTTCGGTTAGTACGCTATTATGAAAAAATTTATAAAAGAAAATACGATTGGGTTCATAAAAAAACTCTTGATCTTTCTCAAAGGCATGATGCGGTGATCTTGGAGGATCTCAATATTCGAGGAATGCAAAAATTTAATGGGGGATTATCCAAATCAGTTTCATTAGATTTTTCATGGCATCAATTCAAGACTTTATTGGAATATAAGCTAAGATGGCGAGGAAAACATTATCAAGAAGTAGATCGGTTTTTTCCTTCAAGTAAAATGTGTTCTGTCTGCGGTCATAAAAATGAGAACTTAACATTAGCAGATCGAGAATGGATTTGTCCCAAATGCGGCACTCAACACCAGCGGGATGAAAATGCTTCGGTGAATCTTAAGATGGAAGGAATACGCCTCTTACAAGAGAAAGATATCGTGGTCATTAGATGATAACTCACCTACCGTGGGAACCACGGGAAGTCACGCTTGTGGAGATCGTGTAAGACGTCCTTTTGGATGCAGTGGTCGAAGAAACAAGAATCCATCACCTGAAGGTGATGGTAGTTCAAAATAAAAACAGAAATTATAACATAGTTGATGTATGAAATAAATTTTGCATATTCAAAACTTCTTTGAATATTATTTCAAATTAGAGAAATAAATATAAAAATATATTTTTTTAGATTTATATCGGTTATTTCACGAAAAATTATCAATATTACTAAATTACAAATTCCTATGCTTTAAGATTTTCCTATAATTTTATTCAAGATTAGGCATTTTATTGTATATTTCTTCCATTATATCTCTTAGAAAAATGATAAATTTATACTGGATTATCAAAAGCGAGTAGACCTAAATGATCAAAAGAAAAAAATCTTTTATCATACGTCAATAGATAATTAGGTTCAATAACAAAATAAAATGAAAAGATAATTGAATCAACTACGCTTAAATCTTCATATTTTTTAAATACCCTTATCGCTTCATTAAACAAATCTTTAGAGGTATAAAATATATCAATTCTTCTATCGTTCTGGAACAATTCAATTACTTCATTGATAGATTTAGGAAAATTTCTTCCTTTTCTTTTTAGAAAAGTTAATGTTTCAGAAATTATAAAATCGTTAATTATTATTTTTACATTATCTTGTTCTCCAAGCCAATCAAAAAAATATTTACCTTTTTGATGATATTTATCTTTTTTAAGATAAACTGCAATCCATACACATGAATCTACTATGATTTTCTTCATTTGTTTTTAATAACGTATTTTTTGTATAGATTAAGTAATGAAGTCATGGTCTAATGCTCCATCAGTCTCATCTTCTGAATCAATCAATCCAACAAAATTTCTTAAATTATATTTTATTAGGTGTTCTTTTTCCATTTTCTCTAATTTTATTTTCTTTAATCTTTTTATCAGTTCAAGGTCTAATTCAGTTTTCTTTTTATTAATTTTTTTTAGTATTTTAGCCGGTTCTTTTATCTCATTTATTTCTAAGGATGAATATTCATCAATTTTTTTAATTTCTGACGTAGGATCTATTATTGAATTATTTGAAATTAATCCTTTAAAAAATAAGAAATAGGAATTATCTTTGAAATCCAAATCGAATTCGGAAACTTCTTTTTCATCCTGTAAATCTTTTATTTTTTCAAATTCTCTCTTCCTAAATGAATTAGTATTAATTTCTTCTTGTATTTTTAAATTTTTAAAATATAAATCACTTGAGGAATGAAAATCCGAAAGTTTATCAACATCATTAAGTATTCCTTTTATTATTTTATATTTATTGATCTTTTTTTCTTTATCAAACTTCTCATCAAATAAATCTTTACCTTTTTTGGAAGATCTTCTACGAATAAGTTCCAATTTTTTCTTTTTGAATCTATCTAAACGATATGATAAATCTAAATCTTTAATTATTTGAAAATACGTTTCTATTATCAGATCTCCAATATTATTGATAATTTCATTGGTGGAATGTTCAGGATTCATGTCTTTTAAAAATCCAAAAATATCAATAATGTTGTCATTTACAGAACCTGATTCTGTCATTTATTTTCTCCCTCCAATTTTGAGGATATCAAATCAGATACCATTTCCCTTAAATCTTCTTTAACTATTTCAGGCATTGAAAAAGATTTTTCGATAAATTGGGGCTTTGGAAGTTCTAATAACCGAATAAACATAAATCTCCATTCTCTACATACTTCAAAAATTAAATTGACTGTGGATTTTATATATTCATCGTTAATTTCAAATGATTCTATATTATTTGTTAGTTTTTCTTTATATTCAAAATATAATTTTTTCCATTTTTCTATTTTGCTTTCTGAAATTAAAATATACCTAAAATATTCTGAGAGTCTTCCAAAGAAACTCAAAAGCGTTTTTAATATTAATTGTTGACTTACAAAGCCAAAAGTTCTAATTATTCGGTTAAATTCACTTAAAATTCCATAAACTAAAACATCTAAGTTATGTGGCATCTCTTGATTTTTAATTTCGTCTTTAAAGGTATTTAATATGTATTTTGTGATATAAATTGAAAATGATTTATTTTCTTCATAAACTTCCATCTCAGAAGTAATAATTTTTCTGAATTCATTATAATATTCGGAATATTTGCTTAAAATATAATTGATATCTGACTCATTTTTATTTTCTAGAAAATCCTCAACCATATTATGTAGATTTTCCTTGGCATCATCCAGAGCTATTTTTTTATTTTCAAAGAATCGATAATCGAAGGTAACATCCTTAAGGATAGTTCCAATTAATGTATATTTTTTAGACTCTAAAATTACAGCGTCAGTTATTAAACGATTAGATATTATATTGCAAAAACCATAATCGTTCTTTTCTAATCCCTTTAAATAAGACTTTAAGTCTTCTATTAGAATATTATTATAAATATTAATCAATTCATTTGACATTTTTAATTATTCTTATTTTTAAATACTATTTTTAATAAAAATGTCGTTATTTAAAAATTTAATTTGATTTTGACTTAATTTTACTTTGATAATTAGTATTATCAAATATAAATCAATTTTTTTTGTTGTTTTTATTTTATTATGTTAAAATTAAATTAATGTATTTTTTATTAAATATTATAACTGAAATTAAAAAATCTTAGATTTGTTTTAAGATTTTGAAAATTTCCCAAAAAGTATAATTTTACGGAAAAATGTTTATCTTCGAAGAAATTCAAGATTTTTATTATTAAATATTTAAATTTCAGTTAAATTATAATTCGCATCATGACATTGATATAAAATGAAACATAATAACAATTATTTCACGAAAAATTATCAATATTACTAAATTACAAATTCCTATGCTTTAAGATTTTCCTATAATTTTATTCAAGATTAGGCATTTTATTGTATATTTCTTCCATTATATCTCTTAGAAAAATAATAAATTTATCAATAAAATCATAAAATTCTGTATCATCAATTTTTATAAGTAATAATTTTTTTTCTTCACCCCATTCGAAAATATCTCCTGAAATAATCATTTTTTTATTTTCTTTTAAATTTTTTTTGTATTTTTCATAGAGATTTAAGGAAAATAAAGTCTTTTTGATAATGTAGTTTCTTATCTTTTTAAAATCAATTGGATTCTTTTTTAGTATAATATATATATCGATAAAATCTCCAGGTTTTGGACTCATTCTTGTAAGAATAGCCCTAACTTTTTCGCAAAATATTTCTCTAATATTATATATTGGAAATGTTATTATTTTCGAGAATTCTTTAACCTCATAGGGATATAAAAATTTAAGCTCTTTATTTTCTGGAATTATACTTTGTAGTTTTCCTAATTTAGGTTTAAATTTTAGACATTCAATAAAATTAATTTGGATTTTTATATACATTTCAATATTTAAAATTTCAGAGATGAAATATAATTTAAAAGAAACCATTTTATTTCCACCACCAAATTCAAAATATCTTTCATTAGATTTATTAGCAACAAAATCCAAATTGTTTTTTTTACATATCTCTTCAATTATTAGGGCAATTTTGTCAATTAATCCGGACAAATCTCTTCTTAATTGATTTGCTGATTTATTTTTAAATACATTTTGATTTCTCCATGTAAAATCTATATCCTTAGAGAATCTATAATAATCAAAATAATTTTTTATTAGGCATGTTCCACCCTTAAATAAAAAATTTCTACAAAAAAATTCATTTTGAGAAAGTGCAAAAAGAAGTTTGCTAAGTAATAAATCTACTTCTATTAATTCTCTATGTTCATTCTTCAGTAATTTACTTAATTCATCAATAAATTTCTTCAAAATATTTCCTCAATTATATTCTTTACTGAATTAGGATAATTTTTAATATAATTTTTAATTTTTTTTTCTGATATATTTTTTAAATATTCAGATAAATCAATTATAATCTTTTTTCTAGGTTTGCTATTATATACCCAGAGATAAATAAAATCAAGAATAGTTTTTTCTAAGTCTGAATATCTAAATCCATTCTCTATTATTCCAAAATTGAATAAATTAGGTTTTAATTTTATAAATTTGAATTTGATACTGTTAATGTTTATTGGTTTATTTCTATACAAATTCTCACTTATAATATAATTTATAGTGAAATATTCGTGAGTCATATTATTTAATTTTAAAGCTGTATATAGACCAAAGTACCAATTCTTTATACCTTTTAAATCAAGACCTTTCGAAACAAGTTCTAAATTAGAATATTTTTTTAAGCCAAATTTCAATTCTTCTAAATTTTTAACATAAAAAATTCCTCTAAAAATTCTTAAAAGATATCCTCTCGAAATAAAATACCGAATTATATTATTATAATTTAAATTGAAATATTCGCAGTATTCTATAATTTCACTGGATTTTATGAATTCTTTACCTTCAATATAAAACTTTTTTAAAAGAAATGTAGATTTCATTTATATCACAATGTTATATTTTTTATTACATTATGATATAAATATAAATTTTTTGATATAAATATATTTAATTTAATATTAATGATACAAAATTTTTAGTAATATTTTATGCAAAATATCAAAAATTAAAGGAAAATTCACTTTATTTAAATTATTGAAGTGAACATGAATAATTTAGTTAAAATTTTGGACATTTATGGACAAGATTATTACGTGTGTTCTAAGTGTCTTGGAAGGCTTTTCGCTGTTTTGGGTTCCGGACTTACAAATAAGACGAGAGGTGAGTCATTATTATTAGCCTTAACCTTAGAACTCCACAGAAAGATATTCTCAAAAGAACAAGATATTTCAAATGAAGGTTTAGAGGGAATAAAAATCCTTGCGAAAAAAGCTAATTACATAATTGCTCAAAATATCTTACGGAACAAAGATATTAAATTCCAACAATTTGATGATTCAAAAAAATGTTATTTATGTCAGGGTGTTTTTGATAATTTAAATCAATATGCATCAAAAGCAATGGTAGAATCTCAAGAAATTGAGTTTGAAAATTTTTTAGTTGGTTGTAGTTGTGATTTTATTATCAACAAAGAAGATAAATTTAAATCGGAATTTAACCTAACATATTCTGAATCCTTTAAAAATCATTTCAACCGAGAAGTAGGAAAACTTATTGAGAAAGGCATTACGAGACCAGTCGAATTTAAAAATCCTGAAATTTTATTTATTTTTAACCTCTATTATGAGAAATTTAATTTATCTCTCCAAATTAACCCTCTTTTTATTTATGGCAGATATAGAAAATTTGAGCGAGGGATACCTCAAACTCATTGGTTCTGCAGAAATTGTAGGGGTCAAGGTTGTAAAGAGTGTAATGGAACAGGTAAACAATATCCAACGAGTGTAGAAGAGAAGATCTCTGATTTATTTGTAAAATATTCGAAAGCATCAGATTCAAAATTTCACGGAGCAGGACGAGAGGATATTGACGCTAGAATGTTAGGAAGTGGCAGACCTTTTGTTTTGCAATTAATTCAGCCAAAAATCAGAAAACTTGACCTTCGAAAATTGGAAAAAAAAGTTAATAAAAAAAATAAAAAGAAAGTTGAGATTTCTAATTTAAAATTTAGCACTCGCAGAAAAATGATTAATTTAAAGGCCAATGCAGAGTTTTCAAAAAAAATTTATCGAGCTTTTGTAGAGTTTGATGAAGATATTAATCAATCAATTTTTAAAGAGAAATTAAATAAGTTAAAAGAGCAATTAGAAAATAAAATAATTTTACAAAAAACACCACAAAGAGTATTGCATAGAAGGGCGGATTTAACTCGTAAAAAAAAAGTATTTGAAATTAATGGTTCTTTAATTAATTCGAAACATGCTAATTTTACTATAAAAACCATTGGTGGAACATACATAAAAGAGTTAATTAATGGCGATGGGGGAAGGACAACACCGTCTTTAACTGAAATATTTGGTTTCCAATGTATATGTAAAGAATTAGACGTATTAAATGTAGAATATTAAGCAAGAAAAAGCGTAGATAAAAAATAAAACAATAAATATAACTTTACATTTTAAATTATACTTCATTGCTTCAGTTGAGAACTTAATCGTGCAATCCGAAAAAAGTTTGGAACGATATACCCCTGATTTTAAGTCTATGATCCAGATCTTTATTTTTAATAGCTTAGGATTCTTTTTTTTAGAATTTATTATTCAATATTTTGCAAGTCAACAATTAAATGCAACTGGTACGCAAATGGGTTTAATATTTTCCGTTCATGTTATTGGAAACCTGACGAGTTCTTTTTTTACTGGTATTTTAACTAACCGAATTAAATCCTAACTGAAAGATTTTCCATTCCGAATATTATTTCGGTGGTGGCTTTATCTTCTTTATCGCATTTTAACAACAATGCCAAATCTTCGATATTAAAGGCGTCCTCTCCCCTTTGGTAGAAGTTGCTCCTATTTGTAAATTTGTTAAATATTGTTTTTTTAACGAGATCATCCGTTCTATTTGATTTCTTTTAACGACCATCTTCTATTCACCATTATCCTTATGGAAAAAATTCACAACTGTTATTCTGTGTTAGATATAATTAAATTAAAATGAAAATAAAATGAGAATATTTAAAGGAAAAAAGTTAAAATTTCTAATCATAAGAATTTGCTAAATACTAAACTAATAGGGAAATAAATTTTTGAAATTTGCAACCTTATTTTCAATTGAAATATATTAATTCACATTAAATTTCTTTCTCATTTTTTTGCGAATGTAAAATAATATAAGTAGAGAAATGCCAATAAGAAATATGAGTGGATATCCGGAAATCACCTGCTCCTTAGAATTCACAGTTACAATTACCACATCTTCCAATACCTCATCTCCATTATGCGCTTCAATACGATATTCACAACTTCCAACTGGAAGACCATCAATGTTGATGACTACAGGAACGCCAGACTCCCATGAATTTGTGTCGTTCAATGTATTATTTCTATACACATAATAAATGGGATTTAAAAGGGAAACTCCAGTAATAATCCAGGTTATATTATTTCCAGTACTTCCAACATAATAAGTAATATCAGCAGGATGTGAAATTTCTATTTCACGTATTACAGTTCGATTCCACTTGCACTCATAAAACAATATTATATCCAAAGCATTTGGCTGGAATCCAGTTAAATCCTTATGGTGAGCATAATATAATTTTGGAATATATCCAAACGCCCAAGGCTTGTCTACTTCAACGATTTGTTCTTGAATCTTGTTGTATAACTCTTGTCTTTTAGCCTTATCGGTCTCTACAACCGCTTCTTCCATCAAGAGCTGAACTTGCGGATTGTTGTATTGTACTCCATTAGATGCAACAGTTCTATTAGTGAACAATGGATTAATATAATTGAACGGATCGTTATAATCGGATGACGCGCCAAACCAGAAAAGTTGTAGGTGATTTCTGGTAAGACCTTCCATTTCATCTAATCTATCAGTAAAGCCTGACCATGTCATACCAGCATCAATTACTTTGATTCCAATTTCTGGAAGATTATCCTGTAATAATGGCAACATAGCTTCCCGCGTTGGATTACCTATATTATATGTATAATTATAAGGCAAAAGTGGAGAAGAGGTTGCCAAATCTCTCCAATCACTATTTGTTTCTAGATTAGACATATTTAACATCACCGTCTCCGTTGGGAACATTGATCTCATGAGAAGCCTTGCCGAATAAAGATCGTAGACGGAAACGTTTAAGGAATCGTTAGCATATAAAATACCACTTGGAATTGGCGATTTCAACCTGACAGCATTACCTTCCCTAACTTCCTCGATAATATAGCTATAATTGATCGCAGATGAGATTGCATGCCTTATTGTTTTATTAATTCTTACATTATTCATCCCAAGGTATTGAATAACATAACCCTGATTTCCGGAATCTAAGACTGTGATATTGGGATTTGCTTCAAAGGTTGGCAACCAAGAAGTTAAAGGATCCCTTAAAAAGTCTATATCACTTGCTAATAATGCTGCATTTCTAGCGTTCGAATCAGTTATAACTGAGAATTTCATTGTTTCTATCTCTGCTTTCCCCCGCCAGTAATTTACAAAAACGTAGAAATTTACTTCAACACCTGAGACATATCCATCATACACAAAAGGACCAGTGCCAACTAAATCTCCAGTAGCAATATCTATGGGCACAGTTGGATTAGTCGATGAAGGAGATAAAATGTAGGAAGGACTTATACATAATAATGCATGGAATGGTGCATAGGGAAAGTTTAACACAAATTTTATAGTATATTCATCAATAATTTCTGTTCTATTAATAATGAGTTTGAAATTATAATAATATAACTCCTCAATATTACAAAAACCTTGCTCAATAAAATAAGCCAATCTATCGAATGAAAATTTTACGGCTGTTGCATTGAATTTAGTTCCGTCATGGAATGTCACGTTTTGTCTTAACGTAACCGTATAATCTTTTTTATCTAAAGACCATACACCCTGTGTAGTTGCAAGATTCGGTACAATTTCAAGTGAGGGATCTGACAAATTATATCTATATAAACCCTCACAAACCTGATTAATAACATCAAATGAATATAGATCTTCTGAAACGTGCGGATCAAGATCTTTGGCTTTATACATAACTCCAAGGATAATCGTGCTTCTGGATGGTGCATCACCGGACAGCGATTTTGCATTATATTGATGGGAATAAGTGACATCGTTAAAACTCATAGAAAGCGACAATATAATAA
>JAHLWH010000207.1 GCA_019058015.1 Promethearchaeota archaeon
GATAAAATTCTCACCAAAATCATTAGAGTTATGAATGAAATTAAAAGAGTTGATGATGTGGCTATTAAGGAAATTTTAGAGGACCGGCAGAAAAAACTTTGGCAAAAACATAGCAAATGGAATCAAAAATATTGGAAAAAAAAGCGAAATTGCGAGAAAATTATATATTCTTTATGGAGCTCAATTAAATCTAAAAATTAAACAAAATCAAATAAGTTTCTTTGCTGGGGGATGGGATGATAGTGCAGTCCTAATTTCTTTTTAAATTCATTTGCATCTTCCGGCGAAAAACCTCTAAAATTATTATTAAATATAATTATAATCTCCTTACCATTGGGAGATTTTTGAAGAGAATTTATATTCTGCTCTAAATCCTCTAAAGCTTCATCTTGATTCCTCTGGATGCGATTGAAAATGGTAAGTTGATGATCCCCAAGGAGTCTAATATAATAATAATCTTGTTCTGGATAATAATACGGTTGCACACGCTTCATATATGAAGTTGCTAAAAAAATTCGCGAAGCATCCAGAAATTGTGCAAGAATCTTAGGATTAAACCAAGAATTATGGCGGAATTCTAAAAAATATCTCGATTCAATAGGAAATTTATAAATTATTTTTGACAAATATTTTATATGTTTAACCGTAGGGCTAAATCTTGGTGGAAATTGGATTAAATAACCTATAATTTTTGACTCCAAAATCTTCATGCGAGAAAAAAATAGGTCAATTATGGATTCAATTTCCAAGTTGTTTATGTTATGCGTAATATTTTGCCAAACCTTAACCGAGAATTTGAAATTACCCGGCACCTGTTTGGACCAATTATGCACGGTTTCTTCAGAAGGTATATTGTAAAATGTTGTATTGATTTCTATACAATCAAAAAATTTAGAATAGTAGTTCAAATAATTTTGTCTTTTTAAGTTTTTAGGATAAAACGTGCCTCGCCAATCCGAATAATCCCAACCGGCACAACCAATATTTATTTTTGTCATGAGAGCTCGAAACTTAAAAATTTAGAAAATACAATTTTAATAATCGTTATTTTCAAATTATTTTTTCTTTTCATGCTGATCTTTAGGGGCACCACAATTTGGGCACTTTGATAGCCTACATCTTGGATTATCATACTCCTTACCGCATTTTTTACATATCCAAGTAGTTATATTTACAACCTCCAATCCATTCTAATAAAATTGACTTTGTAATATTAATCAAATATTATTTTAAATTATATAAACATATTCTTAACAAATTATCAATTGTCTTTTTCAAGAAAATGCATATTTCAACTTTCTAACACAAATTACTTAGAAACGTTCTTTTTGAATGTGCTTTCTTGAAAAAATTTAGGAATTTTATATATTTTATACGATAATGGAAGGGAATTGCAAATTTAAACTAGTGAAAGAATTGAAAGCTCAAGGATCTTCAATTGATGTGAAAATTTCTTATTATTCCAAATAATAATATTTTTACTTTTACCTTGTCTTTATTTTTAAGTTTTTTTAAAAGTAGTTATAAAATTAATACCAATTTAAAACCTATAGAAATACATAACATTATCTAGAATTATTTTTCAAAAAAAATAATAATAATGTGTGAAACCCTTCAAATAGATTTTATGTTTTATCAAAAATAAATCAAGGTTCATCTGAATTTTCTAATCATTAACTTTTTTTTTTGCATATTGATTAATTTTTTGAATTAGATTTTCAAATATATCAATCTTCTCTTCAAGTATTTCTTTTAAAATAGATTCCTTATCTTTTTTTAAAAAATCTTTCTTGAATTTTATAGATAATTTATATTTCCAATTTGGAACCAATTTGATTTCATTTTTACTACAATATTTAATTAAAGAATCATTAAATGCACTATCTTCAATTTCAGACTCGGAAACAAGTGGAGAAACAAGATTATTACGGTTAAGGCATTTCACTAAAAGTTCTTTTCCGATTAAATCTTCAATTTCACATTCTTCTTTTCTCTTAAGAAATTGTCCGATCAATAATATATTCTTTTTATTTTCCATAAAAAGAGATTCAGTTAAAATTTCATAAGCCTTTTGTCCACTCTCATCAGAATCCAATAGAACAACAGGAATATTTTCTAAATCAATAAATAATCTTGCATACATTTCAATTTTTGATGCACTTTTACAGGGAACAATTACAAGATCTTTATCAAGAGTTGTTTTATTTAGTATTGATAATATTGAATTAATAGTTTTTATATAATTATAATCTGTATCTCCCTCTACAAGAAGTTGCTTTAAACCTTGATATATTATTTGACTTGTTCGATAACTTAAAGCTGCTTGAAGTGGAAATATTGCCTTCTTATCAGGGATAAGATTATTTTCGGTAACTCTCGTTATACCATTTTTATCTTCATATACAGATCTAACCTGTTCTAAGTAGTTTTCATCAACAAGGAAAGGTGAATGAGTAGTGTAAATTATTTGATTAGTTTCTTTTAAATTTTGAAAGAAGTTTATTAAATTAAATTGAGCTTGTAAATGAAGATGATCCTAAAAATATAGAAAATTCTCCTGAAAACTATATCCTCTGCTTCTCGCTCTACGATATTAAACATTTGTTAGATATCAAACCTCAAAATGGGACCTATATCTACTCCTCGAGTGAAGCCTTCGAAGAAGAATACGAGTTTGACTTTATCAGATTGAATAATTGCCTTAAGCATTTTGGATTCAAGGTTCATGGGTTCGAAATTATTGAAAAACGCGGCCAACAAAAACCCGAATTTATTAAAGGATTTCACGCATCTGGGCACGCATCGAAAAGCGATTTAATGAGAGCAATCGAAACAATCGATCCTGACTATATCATCCCCGTTCATACCGAAAATCCTAATTGGTTTAAAGAACATTTTGATAATACGCTTCTAATAAAAAATGGAAAAAAAAATAACTTCTAATTATTAAGCTTCTATTGTTTTTACTGTTTTTACTTCAATTTAAAAAAATTAAGTCTCTTTGCATATATTCTTTAATGAATTTAAAGCAATATAAAAGAGATTTTATTTATTTTCTAATTTTCTGCATCTATGCCCAGTTCTCTGAGTTTTTCTTGAATTTTAAAGTAATAGATCCAAAAGAAATCCAAGAAAAAATAGGAATTGCTAAAGGAGATAAACTAATTCTTGATTTAAAAGAGAATAAAATAATAATTACTAAATTTTAAATAAATAAAATTTCAGAGATACTAGAAAAATAGAAATCTCGAAAAATCTCTAGCATTATGGACTCAAATTCACAAGATGGTCAGTTAATTTAGTTAAATATTCTGCTGATAGTCTGTCAACTTCGTCTATAGTAAATAAATGCATAAGATGACTTTTTTTAAATTTATTCCATTCTCCATGTTCGGAAATTTTATTCTGATAAGATTTTAATTGATCTTTATCTTTTGCGATTAAAAAATAAAGTGGTTTAATATCTTTAAAATGTACATTGCTTTTCAAAGTATTATCTAATGCTACGAAATGGTCCATAACTGTTCTTAAGGCTCCATCTTTTTCATGTTCAAAAACAGCAAATGGAATATAGAAGCCTTCTGATTCTTCGAAAAATCATATATTATCAATATATAATATTCTTTTTTTCGTTCCTAAAGCATCTCCAATATCTGATATCCAAGAAGGAATATCGATTGATTCCTTCTCAGATTCATCTTTATCACTAATATTATTCATTACTCGATTTCTTTCTTGGGAACCAATAAAACTCTCACATTGAAATTTACTAGCTTGGAGATGACTTGTTCGAATCATTTCAATATGTAATGATGGCTCAGTTGGAGATATAATTACTGTTTCAGATTTAGATTCCTCTCCTTTTTTAAGATATAAATTCTCAATCTTTTTAAAATCAGTTGTGGATAATGGTTTTATAGTACCTCGTAATTTAAAAGTGACAGAACCACCTTCTAAAATATTTCCTTCACTATCCTTGAAAAAATCCAGACTTTTTACTAATTCATAATAGGAAATATAATTTTCTTCACGGACTGGATAAATGGGTTTAATTTTAAATTGAATGGAATTAATCCAATCATTAGTATATAATTGTGGACCTTCAATAATTTCAAATAATCCAACAATAAATTTTTTTGGTGCCGGGCAATAATATGCAACTTTATCTCCTGATTGAATCTGATGCGTTATTTTATATTGTGGGATTAATTTACCATCATTGGATTTAATAGGTTCACCTGACAGTTTATCCTTCTTTACGGGTAATCCAACTAAATCTTGATGTTCCATATAACTTGAAAATCTATGATTTATTAACCAAAAATTCATTAAACAAACCCCTGTATTTTGGTTTTAATAATTATTAAAAATTTTATGGTTCAAAACGTGTAATTTATAATTTTTTATGAGGAACGTTCAACTTTCCTCATTGATTTTAAAACCTGTTTAAGAAAAAAAGGTTTAGATAAAATAAAAAATTTATTAAAATTCTTAAACTCTAATACCTCCATAATCTATTTTTCACCATCATTATTTTTAGAACTCCTTTTTAATTCTTCAAAAGAATTTGAAAATATTCTTTCTTTAGAATTTTTTGTTTTAATTGTATCAGATTCAAAATGATGTCCCTTTAAATTATAATGTTCACTTTTACAATTAGGACATCTTTTTATTTCATAATGTGCCCATCTTGGTATTCCCCAATCTATTCTAATAGGATGGGGTTGGTCAGGTATTACCCTTAGTGTTATAATCAAATCTGCTTCATCAAATATCTCTCCACAACGATAACATTTATTTTTTTTCTTTTCAGTCATTTTTATTATTTTAATTCCTTATAATAGAATTTACATAAGTTAAAAAAAAAAAATAAATAATTAAACTTTCCTACCACAACCAACACAATAATCATGCTCCTCATTTATTCTTGTTCCACAATTAGGACAGAAAATGCCTTTCACAACTTGTTGTTGAACTGGTTCCATTATTGGTTGGACTCCCCAATTAATGCTATTACACATAGGACATCTCTCTGTTTTTAGTACATGGTAAAGTATATAAATTACACCAGGACAACACCCAAGACATAAAAGGATTATGAATGCAATAACATTAAAGCCACTTTTTGCTGGTTGAACTGTCTGCTTACAATTGATACAATATTTCATATTTTATTACCTCCATATTTTTTATTCTAATTCATACGAGTCTAATATATATATATTATATATTTACTCCGGAAAGCTTAGAACAGGAGTATATTTAATTTAGCGGGGGTTGATAAAATATTTAGAAACCTTACATAGGGAAGAAGAATTTTGGACAAAGAAAGGCGCTTTATTAGAGAAGTGGTGCTATGAAAAAGCTATAGAATATGGTTTTTTTGATATTGAAAAATTTATTTTAATAAATAAGGAAAAAAACCCTACTGAAAACTATGAAGATATGAGGAGACAAATTAGTTCCTTTCCTAAAGAGCCCCTTGAAATTCCAGTCGTGTTCTTTAATAAGGAGGATATGTCTTACTTTCATGAAATTGATTTTGCAATAAAGATTGATAATTATCTTTTCCCATTCGAATGCAAAGGGACTATGGCACCCATCGGAGAGTTGCCTAGATATGTAACTTGGATGGACAAAACTGAATTTGATTTTGAACGGTTGCAGTATAAAGTAGATATAATAAACTACAATCTTAAAAATACTACTATTAATCATCCATTCTTAGTTGATATTAAAAAGGTTTTATCTGGTCAAATCAAAACAGAGGGAATTCTATCAATATACGGAGATTTTACGCCAAAAAATTATGAAAATCTATTACTACAACTTCGAGAGAATCTCAATAATGATAGTTTTGACTCATTTTTTAATGAAATAACTCATCGATAAGAAATTTATCTATTATTATTTTCTAAATAAAATCATTAGAAAGCAATAATATGATGGTCCATTTAATCAAATCCAAGATATTTTGGGAGCTCATGTTATAACATTTTACGATAGTGATTTAGAAAAGGTTGTTAATATTATTACATCTGAATTTGAATTGATTTAAGGACTCCAATTGATATCCCCCTCCTCACAAGGACTTAATAAGCATGGCAATACAAAGAAATATTGAAATTATGAGGAAAAATATTGAAAATATGATTTAAAATCTTTTCAGGGATAATGCAAAACGCTTGAAAAATCCTCCAGACTCTCTTTATATTAATAATTCCAAATTTATTGATAAGCAAAATATATAATTATTCCTTTCCTTAATGAATATTAAATCATAATTCTTTAATTTTAAATAAATAATGAAAAGGTAAGGCTAATGAATGGAGATTTAAAAGATTTCATAAATAAAAAAGCTAATGAAAAAATAAAAAAGGATTCTAAACCTTATTTAAAAAATTTGAAAGAAGATTTTGCTGAAAAGTTTGAAGATCTAGTTAAAGAAACTCAAAGTAAAGAAAGAATAATATCGATTGAATATAATACATTATCCGAAATTGAGTTTGAAATTGATATTAAAACACCCTCAGATAAATTAAAAATCATTGCAGAAGGTCCTAGCTTTTTTCTTAGATATTATATAATTTTAAAATGTAATAATTGCCAAAAAGAATTCAAAGGATCAGAAATTTATGATATAATAACTTTAAATAAGGTCTTGAAACAAAAACATTTATGTAGTCTATGTGAATTTTTGGAGCTCTATAAATTAACGCAAAAATGATTATGAATGGAAATAATACGTATTATTGATATAAGAAAGAATTATAGTAATAATGTCAATCTCTCATATAGATCTTAAAAAGGATTTTGTAGAATTAATTAAGGATTATTTTCTGTCGCGTGAAGGGAAACATCTCTAAGTAATTCCATAATTTCTAATATTTTTAAATTATTATCAGAGCTGAAGAGTTTGTATATACTATATTTAAAATCTAAATACTCACATTCCTTTATTTCCAACAATTCTTCAAGAGTTTTCCTCATTTTGAAACAGAAATTCTTTCTTTTTATTATTTAGTAATTTACACTTATATCAAAAAAAGACTTATTTATTAGTAATTAAAGATTGGTATATTAGATTTTTATAGATTTTTTTAATTCTTTAAGTTATTTTGAAGACTTAACAAGATATCTTCATAAGTAGTTAAGGCAAATTTCTCCATAAACTCATCTATATAAAATAGGATTTTATTTATAATTTGGTCTGGTTGTTGGAAAAGATCAATATGTACTTTGAGTCCGACAAGATAAAATGTGATTAAAAAAATAAACACTTTATAGTACTCATTTGTATATTCTTTCAATGTCAGGGTAAGTTCTTTTTTTTTATCAATAAATATAATTTTCTTATCTTTAATTTTAGGCTCTTTTGTTAAATAAATAGTTTGATGAAAAATTGCATTACGATAATTAGTTAAAATTTTATCAATATTCAATTTATTTAATACACTTCCAATAGATAAGTGTTGATTATTCAAATAATCATAATTTTTTTTCCATGATATATATTTTAATTTTAAAAGAAAGAGTAAAGCGTTCTTAAGGGGTCCTTCGATTATTTGTGCATATTTAATTGTCCAATCACTCAAATATTTTTGGTATTCATTTTCATCTGCATTTTCAAGAATATTCTCTATATCGTTTTTTTCTTGAAAAATTGAAATAGTATTAACTATTGTAAAAAAAGATATTTTTTTTTCAAAATCCTTTCCGAATGAATAAAAAAGTTCCTTACCTTTTACAATTTCAGTTTTTATAATACTTTTAATAAATTTGGATAAAGAATTGAAGAGATATTTGTCAATAATAGGCGTTGCTAATAAGATTTCTTCGATATTATATAGAAAAATTTCAAGTATTTTCAAAATTAATTTTCTTGTGGCCTTATCATGTAAAAAATTTTGAATTATCGCATATCCAATTTTATCTACTTCTAAATTTAAAGTATTCGTACTAAGCTCGTTTAATTTCTCTTGTATTACAGGATTATTTTTCCACTTATTATATTTACCTTTTAATTCATCAAAAGTCGAACTAAATAATTCTTTTATCTTTTTATCAATGTCATCTTCCAAAAATTCGAATATATCCACCCGTCTAAAAAAAAAATTAATTATTTTTGATATGTTTAAAATCAAAATCTTTCAGCTTTTTTGTATTTTGTCTCTACTTAAAATAAAGTAAATTTAAATATTTTAATTTTAGCATAAATCTGAGTGATCTCGACCTTCTTGTTGCTGAAGGTGTAAGGAATGCCGTTTGGATGTGCTTGGATGATGAAAGAACAGTGAATGAGCTAAACCATTTAGTATGTTTAAATTATATCGAAGAATTAGAGCACGATCGATTATTATTATCAAGAAACCCCGATTTTATTAAAAATTATATGAATGGTTATGATAAATATTATTACTTATATTCATAAAAACAATGGTTATTGCTCTATAGAGTGATTAAACTATAATAAGTAATTAACATCATATAATACCCAACAAATTTCCAATTTCAAACGATTCTTAATTAAATCGAATATTAAAACATTATAAAAGTCACTTTATTCTCGTTAAAGCGATGTATAATATATCTGACAGAAATGTAAAGTCTTATTAAAAATAAATAAAATAATATTGTTTTACTAATTTTTATTTAATAAAAATTATAAATGTAGAATTTGAATTATTAATCGAATATAAAAAGATGAAATTTCAATGGTTTATTATTATTGTGAATTCTGTAATAAGAATATAAATATAAAAATGGGTATGCCCCATAATTGTAAAATATGTGGAAATTATTTAAGTAATTATACTCTTACATCAGAAGAAATAAAAAGAAGGCAAAAGGAACGGAAGGGAAATTGTAATTATTGTAATGAAATTGTTTATGGAGTTCCAATTGATATTGTGCTTAATAATGCCCTTCAAAAAAAAGAATGGGAATTAAAAGCATATCAAAAGAGTTTTGTCTCAAGATTTCCTCTATATTTATGCTGTATTTGGTTTATTTGCTTAATTCCAATTGGATTATTTGCACCATTTACTTATGATATAGAAGGAAATCTGAATTTTTATAATCCATTAACTTGGATTCTTTTTTTTTATACTTGGATATGGTTGATAGGAGGTAGTTATCTAATTTATAGGCAATATAATAAGATAAAATTAAAAACAAAAGAAGAAAAAAAAGAGACAATTCAAAAACTTAATGAAAAATATGAAAAAATATTAAATCCATTATTTAACATCAAAAACTCTTTTCAATATATTTGCCCAAAATGTTATAGAGGAGTCAAATCTAAGCAAGAAATTATTGCCAAAAAACCCAGTGCTAAGGTTATATGTGAAAAGTGTGGCTCTGAAAATAAAATGGTTTCAAGTTTCTGTATTGAATGTGGAAACAGTTTAGAATCTGTTAAAATAAAGATTAAAGGACGTTCAAGACATATTCCAAGAGATGTAATGACCGCAGTATGGGTTCGTGATGATGGAAAATGTGTTGAATGTGGTAGTAGAGAAGATTTAGAATTTGACCATATTATTCCATTTTCTAAAGGAGGAGCTAATACAGTAGATAATATCCAAATTTTATGTAAAAAATGTAATTTAAAGAAATCTGATAAAATATGAATGGAGAACTACAACTAAGATTTAAAATATTTATAAAAAAATAATAAAAACAGTTATTTTCACTATGATTATATCAAAATAGTATTTTTACTCTTTTTGAGGATTATAAGGCAAAATGTCCGGTTTGTGAGAAACCATTCAAAATAAAGATTCAGAAGCCCTTCATTTATTGCAGTGAATGCAAGTTTATTGTGAGCCTTGTTCCAAAAAGAAGGATTCTTTGTCCCAAGTGTGAGAGTCCACTGCAATTGAAGGTTCATAATCCTTTTATATACTGTAAGAGTTGCAAGTTCTTGGTAAGTTTAACTGATTGATTCAATGAATTTCTTGATTTTCATTTTTTCTTAATATAGATTTATTTTTAGAGTGATTTAATACAATTTTTTCGAATTTTGGAGATAAAATTACAAGAGTTGAAAAATCATAAAGTGGGCCGAAATTGATAATGAATGGCTGGATGAGTTCAGAAAAGCTCGTACACAACCTACAATTTACGAATCTTAGATTTTGAGAACATTTGTTAGTCTCATCAATTCAGGACCTGTTGAAAGTAAACCAAAAATTCCAGTTGTATCATTTACAATCGCCCCAGAACCTAAATAAGGAATACCCCGATTAATCGTACTGAGATCAACGTGTACCTTTAAATAATTAGAGACAATATCAACATCTTCATCGGTAGAGAGGGGGTGAATACAACAACCATGATTGTTAGTAATCCCATTAGAGCCGGGAAGATGATTACCTCCGAATTCAAATACATTAATTTCTACATCTAAAACATCTTTAATGACTTTTTGATGGTTCTTGAGAAGAGAACTAATAATAGCACCTTTATCATTACATAAAATCATATTTCCTAATGCATTGTCTAATGAGTTAATAACTTCAATCTGAACAGAATCTCCAACTTCTCTTTTTAGTTTTTTAAATTCCTCGTCATATACTATTCTAGGGAGGAGAATTCCCTTATTATTTAATGCAACATAGACACCAAGAAGTGGAGATCTATTAATATTAATAGGAATTAAAAGATCAAAATTTTCCTTTAGTTTTAAAAGTAAATTTTGGTCAATACTCAGCGGGTATAAGACCCAAGAATTATTTGCTGCTAAATAGACACCTATAGAATTGACTCCAAAAATTTTAGATTTTATTATAACCAATCAGTTCACTTTTCTTGTCTAAATATTAGAATTAGGCCAAATAACACACTACTAGTCCATCTAAATTTTTTGTTGCTCTTATTTTGATTTTTCTTGGGGGTTTACTTATACCTCGAGACCATATTTTTTCATTAACATCTTGAGATATAATTAAAGCTTCAGGTTTAAAGTGGCGAGTCATAAATTTTCGTAAATATTTAACAGATTTTTTTGCCCATTTTTTTCTGGGTCCATGTCTAGCTTTATATAATGGAACGATGTAAATTCTTTCATCGATAATTTCTTCTTCTTTAGTAATTTCTTCAATTTCTTCTTCTCGTTCGATTACCTCTTCTTCCTCAAATAGTTCCTCAATTTCTTCTTTCTCAGCTACTTCATCTAAACTAAATTCTTCGATTTCCTCAATTTCTTCTTCCTCCTCTACTACTTCCTCTTCCGTTTCTTCTTTTTCTTCGGTTAATTCTTCCTCTAGATCGTCAAGACTAATTTCTTTTTCCTTTTTTTTACCCATATTTCACACCATTCTTGTTAACCTTTCTTTAATTTCTGATTTCTCCAATGTCGTTGGGAATAAGGAGAACTTCTTATTTTTGAACGTGTTTTCATTGTTACCCACGTTGGCACTGAGCGATTTTGCTTAAGTGCTTTACCTCTGCGGAGTTTATGGGCTAAATCTTTATTTCTACTCATATTTATCAGCTTTAATATCTATTTTGCTTAATTTCTAATTAGAAATGTTTAATCTTAAAATCTCTTTTTTTCGAACTCTGGGTTAATTGCTCTAATAATTTTTTAAATTGTTCATCAGATAATGGTATTTGACCTCTTAGTCTTCCTGTTTGAAAAAGCTGAATTAATTGTAGCTCAATCATTTGAGCAAATTCTGGTTTTACCAATTTAATATTTTCTAATCGTTGCCTTCCTTCTTGTGAAAGAATTTGCCGCATTAAATTATATTTTTTTAATTCGAGTTCTTGTTGTTGCTGTTTTGCAAGTTCTCCCTGTGCAGCTTGTTGTTGAATCTGTGATAATTTTTCTCGTCTAATTCTTTCTAGTTCTTCATCTTCGTTACTCATTAATTATTACACCCTTTAATTCTAAGTTTATTGGCCCTGCAAAAAAATGTGTTCAGATTGCTACTTTTCACGTAGAATCCAATGAGCAGTTCGTTCTAGAAGCGATATACCTTCGGGAGATACTTTTCTCCCACCTTTTTCTGTTTTCTCAAGTAATTTTGCATCTTCTAATTGCTGCATTGCTACTCGAATTATTTTACCACTGCCCTTTGCACTGTGTGCAGGTTTTGAACCCCTTCGATTTTTTCCACTATACTTTTTTCTCATTCGATTTACACCGATTGGACCATACTTCCAGATCTTTCGCAAGACAGATGCAGTTCTAATATACCAAAAATTTTCTTGGTCTAAAGGTGCGATCTCTTTGAAGAAAGCGGTCTTCCAGAATTCGCTACCTTCTGGGGGGTTTATTTCTGAGTATTCCTTTAATTTTTCGGATACAGCTTGTATCAACATTATTGGTTCTACACTATAAATCGACATAACTTCTATACTGCTCGAGCAAAACTTGATATTTTATGAATATTTTAATTTATTTATTATTTGTAAAAACATACAGAAATTAAAAAATTTTCGGAAATTTTATAATTTAAGATAATGAATCTGAGAAATAAGTATTTTGATGTATTACATAGCAAAGCGTTAGTTAATATTGGAAAAAAAGGGATAAATTCTGAAGGGTTGATTAATCACATATCTAAAATGCTCAAAAAAGAAAAGATATTAAAAATTCACGCCCTTAAATCAGTCTTGGTTTTAATAGATATTAAAGATTTAGCCGAACTGGTCAAAATTAAAACCAACTCTTTTTTACTCGACCTGCGAGGACACACATTCATCATTTCAAAATATGATATTAAAAAAAAAAATACGCTCCAAAAAATTCCATAATATGAAAAAAAATAAACAAATTATTAAAAAAATCGCATTATCACGGATAAAATTTTTATTTGAAAGAGCAGATGAAATTTTTCCGAAAGATCAAGATCTCGCAAATAGATATATAGAACTCTGCCAAGCTTACAGTCGGAGTGCAAATTTAAAAATACCCAAGGAATTAAAAAGACGAATTTGCCATTCTTGTAAGAAATTTCTTGTTCCCGGAGTGAATTGTCGTTATCGAATGCAATCACGTCGGGGAAAAGGTTCTCATGTGACCTTAACCTGTTTCATTTGTAATAATAAAACTCGTTATTATATTAAAAAGAAAAACCCGAAAATAAGAAAAGAAAAAAAAAAATATTCTCCATAAAGAGCTGAGAAATCTTACGCCATTAATTATAATTCTTGCAGAAACTGGACTTGAATTAATACCTGATGAATTAAAATCAGAAAAAATCACAAAAAAGAATTATGATCCTAATTATTATCCCTCTATGATCCTTGATAATGCAATATATCATCCAATTATGAATAAACTTTCCAATACTGAAAAAAGAGGGAGACCCGATATCGTCCATCAATTCCTACTTAATTCCTTAGGCTCTCCATTAAATAAAAAGGGGCTTTTACAACTCTATATTCATACTATAAATAATAAAATTTTTAAAATTAACCCACGGCTACGGATTCTACGTAATTATGAGAGATTTAAAGGTCTTATATCAAAATTATTAATTGAACGAAATATCAAATCCGAAAAAGAAACTTTAATATCTGAATATTCTGACTCCTTAAAAGATTTAATTATTGATATAAATCCAGATAAAATAATAATGCTTTCAAGTAAAGGAAAATTATCCAAAAATCCAATTACTTTATTTTCTTCAGATTTCACTAAAAAAATGTTAGTTCTTATTGGCGGTTTCCAAAAAGGAATGTTTAATGAAGATATTTTATCTATATCTGATAATCTAATTTGCCTCTATAATGAAAGTCTAGATTCATGGATTACCACAAGTAGAATAATTACCTTCTATGAATTGGCAATTAAATTATATGAGTGAATTACCCAAAAATTAAAAAAAAATAGATAATTCTTAATAATATTATATTAAAAATTTAATGCGCGCTCGTTGTATAGAGGTAGTATCCAGGCCTTCCAAGCCTGTGGCCCGGGTTCGATTCCCGGCGGGCGCATTTTCCCCTCTTAATAATCATTCTTTAACATAGTAAAACAGAATGGTTTATTGAATTCCAACTTAAAAAGATCAACTTCAGAAGATATTATAATTCAAGATACCAAATATACCATCTTGCATATGTGTGAACCAACCCTAAAGGTTTAAACCAAATTACGACTGAAGTATACTTTGTTATGTCCATAGTGTTCGGTATAGATACTGAAAAATTCCCGATAAAATATGGTAATAAACCCAAATCAACAAATTCCCCAAGGTCATATGGCGGTGGTTGTTTAAAACTCGTCTGATTAGAAAGAACAACGTAACATTCTGGCTTATAATCAATAAATACATCAACAAAATAAATTGAATAATTTCCTCCTGGTAATCTTACTAACCAAACATCTCCATGATGAGTATCATCTGAAAGCATTATTTTAAGTGAACCCTTTACTATCCATTCTGCATCTGGATCAAATTCCTCATATGTTGTACTAATTTGAAGAACCATGAAAATAGAAACACAAATCACAGGTACAATAATTACGACAATTATCAAGGAATTTCTATATTTTTTGTTTTTAAAAGAAAATTTTGATGACTCTTTTTCCACCATTTGAATTTTACTCTTTTTAATATAAAACTGTATGAATCTATTTACAATGTTTTCTTATTTAAATCTTTAAATTTAAAGCTACTAGACAATAAAAATCAAATAATTCTATTATTATCAAAAGAAAGAAAAAAGAAAATTTATCAATTAAAAAATATATTAAAAATTATTAAAAGAAGAAAAAAAATATCAAAGCCAAGGTGGCGTAGAATGCCGCTCAAATAGGGCACATACGTAACCCGGGAACGCACCAGATTTGTTTAAACAAAGGTGATACTGAAGATCTGGGTATCGGGGAAAAGTTTCCGCCTCGGAGGCTTTCCGAAAGTTCAAATCCCCTCCTTGGCAAAAAATCATCTGAATTATTCTTTTTTGAAAATCAAATGATTATTATAAATCATTATAATAATGTGGTTTATTTTTACGAATTTCATTAATTTTTTTTCTTAACATATAACTTTTAAAATTTAAAAATTTTTGATACAACTCAGTAGTATTAGGACCTCTGCCATTTTCCTCATAAAATTTATCTATATAATCATAAACATTTTGATGTTTGTTATCATCTTCCGCATAAAGATCTTCTTGTCTTAATTTCTCTATAATTTGAGATTTAATTTCAGGAAGTTTTACAATGAAATCTCTAAAATCCCTAGTAATGATATCTTGATATATAGCCTTAGATTTGGGATTTTGATTTTCAAAATCTTTTTTATATTTATCTAATATTTTATTTGTTAATTTTATATCTTCATACTTTAAATTTCCACTTAAAGTATTAATTATTTGATTTCTTTCCAAATTTTGTCGAATTTCTATGGGTTTATTAGAAATTTCATGAATTTGCTTATTAATATTTATTTTTCTTTGTTGCTCAATATCATACTTTTGAATTATTTTTTCTATATTTCCAAATTCTTGATGCTTTGCCAATAGTGTTCCTTGGTGAATCTTTCCTTCTTCATCTAATTTTAATTTTCCATCCGTATTAGGTAAATTATTTATATCTACAATATAGGATTTACCAGTATCTTGATTAAATACCGCAATAAAATCAACTTGACCTTTATAATTGACCCTGGAGGTGTCAGATTTTTGAACGGAAGCTTCAAATCTCACATATCTATTATCTTTTTCATGATAAGTCCTGCCAGTTTTAACTTGAACAGTATAAAATTTCCTTTCCTTTTTTATAGCTAAATCATATCTTTCATTGCCAGTAATTGGAGTTAATACATTATAGCCATTTTTTATAAATTCCTTAGCAATTCTCATTTCATTTATTTCACCAATATATCTTGCAGATTCTATTACGATTGAGAAAAGTGCTACAGTCTTTGGGACAAATTATAAAGTAAGAACTGCAGCAGGGGAATTTAGTATTCCTACATCAATTATTGACGATAAAAAGAATTTAGCAGAGATTTTAAATATAATTGAAGAATGTGTGAGATTAAAATATTCCGCAGATGACTTTGAAAAGAGAATAAAAACGACAGCTATAAATATTGAAGATAAGGAAATTTCTGAAATAAAAATTGGATTATATAATGATTTATTAGAGTTAGAAAAGAATGGAAAGGATCACATTTGGGTAAGTATTCTACGTAATGCTTTTAGACCTTTATTCATTGGCAAATTTGATTATGTTGTAGGAAATCCTCCTTGGATCCTTTGGGATAATTTACCAGAAGATTATAGGGAGAGTACGATAAGTTTATGGAAAAAATATGGATTATTTACCCTATCTGGTTCCAGAGCGAGATATGGGGGAGCTAAAAAAGATATTTCAATATTATTTACTTATGTAGGAAGTGATAAATATCTTAAAAAGAATGGAAAATTAGGCTTTCTAATTACTCAATCCGTATTTAAAACTAAAGGTGCTGGTGAGGGCTTTAGATCTTTTAGATTTCCTCAAAAAAAGAAAATTAATGGGAAAGATATCACAGTTAATATAGATTTGAAATTAATAGAAGTTTATGATTTTGTAGATGTTAAACCATTTGAAGGGGCAAATAATAAAACTAATGCTTTTATTTTAAAAAAAAGTGGTGAAAAAACATTATATCCTATTGATTATACATTATGGAGGAACTAAATGATATAGATCAAAAAGAATCGTTAGAAACAGCAATTAAAAAATTAATACCCATAGAGATGGCAGCTATTCCTTCTGATCCTAATAATGAATTATCTCCTTGGATAACATTACCCAAGAATGTAATTAAAATTGTAAAAAATTTTTATGGACAGAATGAATATAAATCTCATGAAGGAGTTAATAGTGGAGGTGCTAATGGGGTCTATTTTATTGAAATCTCAGATATATTAGATCAAAAAGAAGTTGGGATTGATATCTCAAATAAAGAATTAGAAAAACTACTAAATATAGCTCAACCAGTAAGAATAAAAGAATTAAGGATTAAAAATGTATTAAAGGGAATGAAAAAAAAATATCCTAAAGTTGAAACCCTTATTGAGGATTTTTTTATATATCCAATGATAAAATCCAAAAATGTTAGGAGATGGAAACTAGATGGATATAATTATATAATACAAATGCAAAATCCAATTACAAAGGTGGGTTTTGATGAAAGTTTTGTAAGAATAAATTTTCCAAAAACCTATTCATATTTTGATTCTTTTAGAAGAATTTTAAGTGAAAGAAAAACTAAAGTTGTTAGACAACTTGTTGATAATGGTTCTGCTTTTTATACTATGTACGGCGTAGGTGAGTATACTTATGCTCCTTTTAAAGTCGTATGGAATCAGATGGGTAAAAAGTTAACATGTTGTGTCATTTCAACCATTAATGATAAATATTTAGGAGAAAAACTTATCTTACCTGAACATGTATTAGCGTTTATGGAATTTTATAATAAATTAGAAGCACATTATGTTTGTGCTATTATGAACTCAAGTATTGACAGTTTAGAAAAAGAATTACAGGATAAGTTTGATGAAATTGATCTAGTTTTTCGAACATTTTTTAGTAATTATCCACGTGTTGTATTAAAAGACCATAAATTATTATCCGGATTGAAAGTTGTTATCTTAAAGAACAAATTTATCAGACGGGAAGGCTCATATTTACCATATACACTGATTCAAGGAGTAGTTCTCTCAAACATTAATAAGATTATGGATGAATTAAAGAAAAGTATAAAGACTCAAGTCGCTGCTGAATTTAACACGCCTTTAAATTTACAAAATCAATTCATCGTAGGAAACACGATTAATACCGAATTTTGTAGGGAAGAGATTCCATTTGGTTTTAAACTTGATCAAGTTAGAAACCTTCTCATAAGTGGAGGGACCAATTCTCAAAGAGACAATATCGCTATGAAAATTATCTCAGAATTAGTTAAAAGTGAGATTCCATCAATAATTTTCGATTTTAAAGGAAATTATAGCAAAATAATTAATTCATTTTCAAAAACTCAATTTAAAAACAACTTCCACTATTTCAAATTGGGACAATCTTTTCAAATTTCCTTATTGAAGTCGGATATAGAGAATGATATTGATAATACTAAATATTTAGATTATGTTTATGAATGCCTTGGTATGGTGTTTAAATTAGATGATAAGGCAATTTTAGATTTAAAAAAAGAAATTAAATTATTAGATTTGGAAGTAAAGTCGCTAGAACTCAATGATGAATTAAAAAAGGCTTGGGAAAAGAACCGTAAATTAGAACAATCAATGTCAAAGCTTACAGAATTTTTAGATCTGACTCGATCAACCATTAGTGCCTTGGGATTACCGGAAGGAGTTATAACTTCGGAAGATTTTCTAAAAGATGGTAAAACGGTAATTATTGATTTGAGTTTATTAAGACCACCTTATAATCTATTTGGAATGTTTGTAATTATTTCAAAAATAATTAGATATATTGAAGAATTTGAAGATTTCCAATCAAAAATATTGGTTATGCCAAATATTGAATATTTTTTTGATAAATATTATTTAGATAGGTGGATAAAATCTCCTATTATCGATTTATTTCTCGATCCTTTAGCCGAAAATGGGTTCGGGTTTTTATTCTTGGTTAATGAAATAAATAAACTCCACCCAGCCGTTTATAATTATTTAGAAAATTTCATTGCACTAAAGACAGTCAATAGTTATGATTTTCAAGTATTAAAGAATTTGTTTAATCTTCAGGAAATTCAAGGGCAGGGCTATTATACCAATAAGAGAAAAAATACTTATCAAATAGATTTCTTAAAGCAGTTAA
>JAHLWH010000208.1 GCA_019058015.1 Promethearchaeota archaeon
ATTCCCGATCCATTTATATCCACTATGGCTCCGCTAACATGTTTATAGGGTATTTCGAACTCTCTATATGATACTGTAATATTTAAACTCTGATTTGTATATAGTGTAATTGATGGTACGACTGTTTTTTCTGCCCCATTTAGATATAATGTTAAATTTGTTTCTATTCGTATTATTTCTATTGTAAGGAAAATCATTTGAGGTTCATAGTTATCTTTATGAGCATAAATTGTTAAAAAATTTGCTCCGGGATTTAAATCTGTCGTATCTATAAGTACTGAATAATTGGTTCCAAATTCATTAAAAACCTCAGAAATTCCAGGTCCATTTATTTCTACTGTAGCACCACTAACATGATTGTAGGGACTTGCAGCCTTTTGATACGATACTGTAATATTTAAACTCTGATTTTTATATTTTGTAATTGATGGTACATCAGTTATGTCTGTCCCATCTATATATAATGTTAAATTTGTTTCTATTTGTATTATTTCAATAGTAAGTAAAATCGTGTGAGGTTCATACTTATCTTTACGAGCATAAATTGTTAAAAAATTTGCTCCTTGATTTAAATCTGTCGTATCTATAAGTACTGAATAATTGGTTCCAAATTCATTAAAAACCTCAGAAATTCCAGATCCATTTATTTCTACTATAGCGCCGCTCACATGGCTGTAGGGACTTGCAACCTCTTGATACGATACTGTAATATTTAGAATCTGATTTGTGTATTGTTTAATCGATGGAATGGGCGTAATATCTGTCCCATTTATATATAATGTTAAAGTTGTTTCTATTTGTATTACTTCTATTGTGAGTAGTATTGATTGAGGTTCATAAGTTTCTTTTTGAGCATAGACAGTCAAAAAATTCACCCCTAGATTTAAATACGTCGAATTTATTTCTACGGAATAATTATTGAAAGCCTCAACAAATTGTTTAGATATTCCTGATCCATTTATATCCACTGTAGCACCACTAATATGTTCCATCAAGATAGAATCTCTATAGGAGACGGTAATATTTAACAGCTCATTATCGGTTAATTGGTAAGATGGATCAGCTGTTTTTTCTGTTCTATTGAAGTATAAACTGTAAGTAGTTCCTCTTTCAAAAACTGTAATAGTTAATAGTTCCGAACTATACGAATAGTTATCTTTTTGAGCAGTAATAGTTAAAAACTTTACGCCGACACCTAATTCTGTTGAATTTAAAGTTAAGTTATAGTGTTGGAACGATATACTTTCGTTAAAATTTTTATCTACGTCCGTTCCTATTAATTTTACCGTGGCATTATTAATAAAAGTTCCACTTGTTTCATTATCTTTAAATTTTACCGTAATATTCAAAAATTCTCCTGCTTTAACATTATAAGATTTATTACTCGTGCAATCGCTACCATTTATGAAAATATCATCTAAATATGCTTCTCTTTCAATAATTTCAATTTTTATTAAAATAGATTGAGGCTCATAACCGTATTCATCTACATCAATAATTAAAGAATGAAGTTTATTTACTTCATATGCAGAACTATTACAAGTTATGTTATATACTCCTGGATCACCCATAACAGTATGAGTATCTCCATTCCAATTAACTATGGGAGTCGTTATAATACCATTGCTGGATTTTTTTTCTGTATAATTAAGATGGATCGTAAAATTTTGATTCCATGGAACTTGTAAATAAGGATATTCTTCAGCTGTAAGTATGGTTTCTTTAATTACATGAATTGTTATGTTTGTTGTACAATCTAAATATAATGGAGAAGTCGCATTAATCTTTAAGGTATTATTACCCCCTACTGCACCGCTCACGTTAAAATCTTCAAGTAAATAATAACCTCCTCCTATATAAATAAAATTTTGGATTCCATTAGTAAAATTTTTCACGGAAACTTGAGCATTTTCTATAGGATAATTATTTTCGGGATCTTTAAGCTCAACTTTTAAATTTAATGTAGTGTCTTCATAAACATTTTCATAATAATCTTGAATAGGTGTTAAAATAGAATCATGTTTTACGGTAAATTTTTTGTAAATTACACCAGTTTCATTTAACCCATAAGATGAATAAGAATTATTCCAAATAATAATAACATCATACTCTCCTACTTCATAAGCGGGAGGCGAAGACGGTATTTGAAAATAATCAAAATAGATCAATCCGTTCTCATCAGGTGATTTTAATTGAGTTTTTTCACTCCAAATTGTACCGTTCGGAAACCTTATAAGACGAGTTGCTTTTGTATCTTGAATATATGCAGAGATTAAACCAGTATTCGATATTTTGGCTGTAATATTGACGTAATCTCCGCTTATAAATTCATTATCTGGTGTCCAATCATTACCAGTAGGAGTATTTGTAGTATTTTTGAAAATATTTAATTGCTCGCAATAATTGGGTGATAATGCTTCAAACTTCCAAAAGCCATCTGGTGTGGCAGATATTTCAGAAACATCTACTATTAATAATCCTGCTGTTGAGTTATCACATGAATCTAAATCTAATTTATTAGTAAGGGGGTCTGAAGGGTAGGAAACCCATGTGATATTTACATCAGTCGGAAATTCAAGTCTCATTTCTGTTTCAGCGTATGCCGTTGGAACTGAGGTATATCCATAACATTCCCAATTTACTAAACTATCATTACTTACAGAGAAACTGGTACCTAATGAAGCTGTATTTGTCTCATAATTAGTTTCCGGAGAAGATTTGTTCGCAAAAAGATTTAGATCTGTTTTAAAATCGACATCATAACCACCCAATTCCGAGGGCCAAACCTTACCACTGCTAAAATTAGCGTGCACCCAAGGATATTGGGTACCATCCCAATTACCATCGATTTCTACAATTCCTTCACCCCAATCAATATCATTCACATAATTAGTCTGATTAATATGCAAATCAATTTGTTCGGGTTTAGCTTCTGCTTTTACGATTAAAGATACATTATCAATAAGGACTTGTTGATATGACCCATAAGCTTGATAACCCAAGGATGCCCCATTTCTTATTAATTGTATCGTAAGATTCATATTTTTTACTCCCGTTGGGAATACAGTATCATCATTCAGCCAATTCGTTAACTGTAATTTCAAGGGTGCCCAACCACCATTTCCAGTTATTTCTATCCATATAAGATTTTTATCATCAATTAATACACCATTTATGATAATTTGAACGCTCCAATGTGTTCCGTATTCGCCTGTTCCTCCACCTTGTGGATTATACTGCGTCCAAGGATACATCATAAGATCTAATTCACCCTCAATCACCTTTCCCCTTGGCAAAGTGAAATTCGACTCCCACCAACATTTATCGAATTTATCATACGAGTTACCAAAGGCTCCGTTCATTCTTAATTCCATGACATCATTACCAGTCCCAGTAGGATCGTCAGTGCTATCAAAATAATTTCCGCTCATATCATTGCTATATCCTACAATATCGAATTCACCCCATGTCCAATTTTGAAGATAAATACTATCATCTTCAGGACAGTCGTTATCATTATCATCAGGTCCAGCGTGGAAAGTTCCATTGACCCAATTTCTTTTATCATATAAATCCTTAATAGTAGCGTTTAGTTTATATCCTATCCAATCAATATCCAAAGGCATATTTTTAATATCATATGAGTTATTTTCAAAACTTACTTCTAAGTTATTATCCGTTCGATTTGCCCAATGAGTTAAATTCCATGCAGCACCAATGCCATCATAAAAATTATCTGAGGTTAAACTTTGGGACCTTAAGTCATTATTTTCCAATTCCTTTATAGTATCATCATTGGGATTATCAAAATATCCATTTTCATTTGTGTAAATATTGGGTGTAATGAAACTTAAAGAGAAGATTATCATTAAACTAATTAAAATTAATATTTTTTTGTAATCATAACTGTTTTTTTTATTCAAAATACTCAACCTATATTTTTTCCAATTGTTATAAACATTATTTTATAAATATGTAAATAATATTAAAAAATCTGATTATATATAATTAGCTTAAAGTGATAAAATAAAATTTAACAAAAAAAATAAAGGAAATTTTAAATAATATGTTAGGGGTTGATTTTAAATGATTCAAGGTATTTTAATTTTTAAGTTTATTCTAAATCAAACAGAAACGGGCGAATTTGTACCGGAATTCAGACCGATAAAACTAGTTTTTAATAATCAAAAATTCACTGAAGCTAATTATTCGGAATTAATTGTTCAAAATGATATTTTTGGAATATTTTATCAACATACAACTGGAATAGTTGCAGATAAAGGTGTTTTTAGTAATTTTTACTCAGGAAGGTTAAAAGAAACATCTTATCAAATTATGTCATATTTCAGACAAGAAACAGATGGTTCTCAATATATAACGATAGCAATTTTTGAATTAGAGGATGAGCTCGAAATATTTTTAGAGATAATTAAAAATATGGCAGAAAGTTTAAATACCATATTCGAGACATTAGTAAAAATAAATGAATTACAGCAAATTTCTCTGCTTGATAAAATGATTTCTAAATTTGAAAGTGTAATAAAATTTGCTATCTTTCAAATTGATCGTTTATCTGAATTAGATAAAATACAGAAAGCAGCTTTGATTTTTCATAGTAAAGAGAGATTAAAAATATTAGAACTGTTACGAGAAAAACCTATCTCAAAAAAAGAATTGAAAAATGAGTTGGAAAAAATAAAAGAGAATCCAAATGTAGATGTGTTATTGGATCCTTTCTTAGAATTAAACTTAATAAAACGTGATTGGATTAAAGGGAAGAGAGATAAACAAACGGGTATAATTAAAAATCAAGGTGAATATTTATTTTTAACAAAAGATATATTCTTTGTCCGAATCCCAAATATAAAATTATTAAATCATTTAAAAGAAATCAATCATGAGTTATATCCTAAATATGAACAAAAAGTAGTTGATTTCTTTTCTAAGTACGATCCTAATACACAGTCCATTGAAGAAACGAAATATTTAGCTTCTATTCTTTTGAATCCAGATGTATATGATTTTTTCGTTTTAATGAGAAGTAAATATTATCCCTTAGATAAAATGCCAAATATTTTTTCAGAATTCGCCGATACTGTAATGATATTAAATGATTTAAAAGAGTATAATGTGATAACTGAGATAAAAGATAAGAGCAATAGGAGTTGGATATTCCTATTAACTGATATTAAACCGCTAATATTTTTTCCAGAATACTTACTTCTTAAAGTTAGAGAAGCTTATAAAAATGAAAATAAAGATGAAAGGTTATCATATGAAATTGCTAAGAAAGCTCTTGATTTATTAGAAGTTGCATATCCTGAGAAAGTCGATTTTTAAAAATAAAATTTTTTTTAAATTAAAAATTACTGATAGACGAAAATTTTTATCTTAAATCTCATTTAACTACGCCTTGAAGAAATATAAAAAAGAGAAAGTTTCTTCCAAAATTATAAAGCGAATGATCGGAACTCCTTTATACGAGATGTTTAGAGAAATAACATATGAATCACCTGAAAAATATGTATCCGCCTTCCGCGATTTCTATGGAAAGAAGGGAATTTATCAATCAAAATTAATTAAAGGTGTAAAGAAAAAATTAAAAGAATTAAAAGAAAGTGGGTTTCTCTTAGGAGTGTTATCTTCAAAAAAACATGAAATGGTCTATAATATTCTAAAAATCTTAAAAATAAACCACTTTTTTGATTTATATTTAGGAGAAACCGAGCAGAGAAAGAAAAATACGATCCAATTACTAAAAAAATATTAAATGAAAAATTTCCTAGTAAAAAAATAATTGTAATTGGAGATCATATAAATGATCGCAAGGTTGCAGAAATGTTTGGTTGTCCATTTATTGGCCTTTTAACGGGAACAACATCTAAACAAAAATTAATAGATAATCTATTAGTTCCTCATACAGTATTAAAAAAAATAAGAGATATTGATTCCAGTATAATTTATTCAATATTAAAAGAAAAACGAAAAATTACAATTTATTTTAATTGATTCATAATCGGCTTGGAGGATAATTGAATAGATTGAATCAATCTCAACGTTTTATTTTTTCATTTTCTCGACGTCCTCTTTCCAATTCTTGGAGAAGTTCCTCCACTGTGTTCTTTTTTAAAGATTTAAAACATAAATCAAATTTTTTCTAGTCTTTATTATAGTGATAAAAGTTTTTTCTCTCACCAATTATTATTTCCTCTCTTAATAGGAATAATAAAAATTTTTAGGCGTTTGGAAATGTTAGAGATAAAATTTTTCCTTTATCGAATCTTGCAAGTATAAAAAATTACGAGTTAAGATTTAATTTTCTATTTTTTCTAAAATACTATCCTTAATAATTGGTGTAAATTTTTTTAGAAGAATTATATAAAGAATAGTGAAAAAAAATGCTAGAAAAAACGTCATTGGGACAATATAACTCACTTCCATACCAACAGCTTTTCCTAAATGGCGAAATGTTTCTCTACTAAAAGTTTGTTGATCCAAAATCCATGATAAATAGGTAAACCATAAAAAAACTAAAATTAAAGAAGATATCAAAATAATTACTTGATATTTTGCTTGAATTCTTAGTTTTCTTAATTCCTCTTTTAATTTTTCATCTTTCATTCAATTTTTTTTCCTCTTTAAATAACTTTTCAATTTTCTTTTCCGCAGACCTTATAATAAAATAAGACGCTATTGCACCTTCACCTCCAAAAACTGTGCAGCCTATAGACCAGGCAGAGATTTCAATATCCGGTATTATTTGAATAAGGTCATAGGAGAGCATCGCAGTTCCATAAAATAAAATCGAGAGGAAAATAAACTGAAGATATTTTATTACAATAATGAACTTTTGAAGTTTTTCCTTTTCTAAAGCGTAAGACAAATAATTCACCCCAAGTTTAAAAATAAAATAAACAGAATTTACTTAAAAACATTATGAGAATATGGTTTAAAAAAGAATTTGTCAATTAATTTACTGAATTTTGCAACCAACCAAAATAAGAATTCATTTTAATACTGCAAATTCATTTATGAAATTCAGAATTTCAGAAAATAATAAATCCTCATCAGGAATTTTTAAGATGGGGTGATCACTATTTTCAAGCCAAATTTTTTTTTTATTTTTGGAGTTTATCATTCCATAAATCTTATCCATACTTAAGGTTTTAATCACGCCATCTAACCTTCCTTGAATTAATAGAGTAGGACAGGTAATTTTCGGATAATATTTTTTAAATTATTTAATTATTTTGAATAGTCTTGTTCCAGCTTTTAGAGGAAATTTATCATATCCCACCCACGCACCATCTGTTTCTTTTTCAAATTCATCTATAGGAAGAGGATAAGATTTAATAAAATATTTTATTAACGGAAGCAATTTTGGTAAGATTCCTTTAATTCCTATAGGAGCACTTATCGTAAATATTGCATCGGGATTTTTTATAGCTCCTAAATATAAACTAAAAATTGCCCCCATACTATGCCCTCCAACAACAATCTTTTTTGCTTTTTGCTTTAAGAAATTATATTCTACTTCAAGATCTTCCATCCAAGCAGAGATCGGTGTATCTTTCAATTCTTCTGGTGTTGTTCCAAATCCGGATAACAACGGAACTCTTACTGTAAAACTTCCTTTATTATGCAAAAATTCTGCCATTGGCTTTAAATCGGCTGCAGTTCCGCCACCTCCTCCATGTAATAATAAGACACCAATATCATTTCCTTCAAAATAGAAAGGACCAGCACCTGGCATTATATTACGATTAGAATTGTCCATTTTAATTTACTCTTTTATCATATTGTATTTATTAATATTATATGAAAAACATAATTTCAAATATTTATACCTTGTAAGAAAGAATATTCAATTTATTTATTTAATTTTAGAAATAAATTTGGATTTGAAAAGGTAAAATTGTGTCAAAAAAAAATTTTAAAATCTATAAAAAAGAAAGGATTTTTAGTCTATTTTTAATTTATTTCTCATTTTTTTCGGATTCTTCAGGTGATATTTCAGATAAAGTATCAATTAATTCATCTTTTGATAGTTTTAGTTTAAGTTGTTTTTCTGGTTGTTCATATTTCATATTCTCTTTAAAGAATTTAGCAATTGGACCTAACTCTTCTTTGTAGAGGGTTGTTAATGCATCTTTTCTCGAAAGAATTTCAACATCCAGAACTTTCTTCTTCTTTAAAGTTTTCTTGAATTTATGAGTTTTTCTAACAGGTTTTGGATATTTTAATACTCTTTGATATGCAATAAAATAACCACCCACACCAACAGCGACTGCGATACTAATTATTGTTAATATTTGAAAAAGTAAGGTTGCTTCTTCGGGTTGAATTACATTTAAAGTTATTTCAAAACTTTTAAACTCATAATCATCTCCTGCATAAACCGAGATAGTTATTGTATAAGTCCCTTCAGGAACATTTGTTATAGTTGCTTCATATTTCCCGTCTTTGTCTGAAGCTAGTAGTTCACCTTGTCCAAATATCCATGCATATGTAACAGTTGCATTTTTAATAGTTTGGTTAAAATCTAAATCGTATAAAATCACGTCTATTGTAACACTTTCTCCAGGTCTGGCATTTATCGTAGTCATCCCTGATTCTGTTGCAACATTTATGCTAATTTTTTTAACATTAATCCGTAAAACAAAGGAATTTGATTGATAATTTGCCTTCTGTGAATAAATTGTTAAAAATTTAATCCCAATTCCTAATTGATCTGTATTAATAATAATTGAATATTGTTCTAATGTTGAGTTTTCCGTTAAACTTTCAGTAAGTCCTTCCCCAATTAATTGTACTAGTGCAGTATCAACGTGAGTTGCGCTTATTAAATCTCTGTATTTTATTGTAATATTTAAAGTAGCACCTTTTGGAAGATCAATGGATTTTTCAAGAGTTTTATTTTCTCCATCCAAAAGTAGTTCTACATATGTTGATCTATCTTCAATAAAGATGTTAATAAGTGTTGTAGCATCGGAATAATTCGTTTTATTGGCGGTTACATAAATCTGATATGTTCCTGCAGCGTTAAAAAGTGAAGTATTGAAAATGATATTATATGTTCCTAATGAAGGTTCATAATAAAAAAAATCATTGGAATCCCAATATTGAGCTCCAAGTTCAGAACTGATTGTAATATCTGCACTAGAAATCAATCTTTCATTATCTATATCCCCATATTTACATTGAATTGAAACATTTGAATTAAAATCTACAGGATCTGGCTGAATGTAGGAGATATTAGTGTAAATTTTGCGTATATTTAATGCAATATAAATTTCTTGATCCTCATAACCATCCAATGATGCATTTATTTTCAAGGGATATGTTCCAAATGTTTTAATTGATGTATTTATTATTACTTTATAATGACCTGAACCCAAATCTTGAATCCAATAATAATTTAAATCCCAATCACAATCAATAGTTGCGCCTGGAATCCCATGATTACCAGAACCATTGTAAGAAACATCTATTGATGCATTTTTGCCCCAAGGAATGCTTAATCCACCTATCTGAGGTGATGTAAGGTTAGTTCTCTCTGTTATTTCAAGTTTAATTAGCTTTTCTTCGTATCTTGATATATAATATGTTTTATTTGCGGATACTGAGATATTATATAATCCAGATTGCCAGTTTGTAGTATCAATTTCATCAACGTAAATCCCACCACCAAAATATACCATATCTCCCGTGATTGCCGTCTCGTTATCAATTGTATAATTTATATTTGCGCCAAGAATTCCCTCTCCAGTATCACTATCGGTATAATTTACTTTAATAAGTACGGTATCCCCAGAATAAATTGGACTAACTTTCTCTTTTTGATCACTAGCTCGAGTTAATGTAGTATTATGGGTTACATCAAAATTCAGTACAAATAAACCGATTTGAGATGATTCATTATTCTTCCAGCGAATATTTACTGTGTATTCACCAGCAGTTGCGTTTTGTGCTCCAAAAGTAAAGTTGGAAAACTCTATATTTCCTGAAGAACTTACTGGCACTTCTTGAGTTGCTTGAGACCAGATGGTACCATTTGGATAATAGATTAACAATGTGGCGTTTGTTAGAGAGATATATGGATTTAATGTATTATTAATTGTAGCATTAATTTTAATTAAATCAAGGATTTCAAAACTTGTATTTTTCTCCCAATTAATAGTTTCCCATTTCCATATTGAAGCATTTAACACATAATTTGGAGATTCTGCAATGATTTTCCATCTCCCATTAACCGTAATATTATTAGGAATTATTAAGGTAGTATTACCGATACCCGAAGTCTCTGATACATTAAGAATTTTATCGGAGCCATATGGATCAATTAAATGAGTAACGTTCCAATTCCAGGGTTTTGATACGTTAAAATAATAATCAGTTTGATATGTTCCAGGAATAGATACGGGAAAATACATTGTCCAGATGGTTGAGGTGCCATTTTCTACATAAAATTCACTCCCAGGATTCCCAACTTCTGTGGTTGTGTTGCTTAATGATGTGGCATTTACAAAAAAATCTGAATAAATTATTACGTTACCTGTTGAATTTGAAGAGAACGAAAATTCATGATCAGCTCCACCTTCAGCTCCATCCCAGCTACCCCCTAGAGTTGTTGTGCCTAATCCATGCTGTCTTCCTATATCTGAAATTGGACGATCTTTTTCTCCACTAGGAGCCTTATCTGTTATGTTAAGTTTAATCTGAGATGGTCTTGGAATGGTTGATATTTCTAAAGTAATGTTATCATAATAAACTTCTAAATACCCCATTGGGTCATAGTCTTTAGCAGCATAGTCAATACCAAAAAGTATGCTAATATTACCTGGAGGATCAAAATCATACATTTCTGGAGTGAAAGGATCAATACTCGCATCTTTCCAAGTGTTGTTAGGATAATTTGTACTAGATATTTTAGCCAAATAAAATCGATTACTTACCGATTGTGTTGCTGACGTACTTATGTTAATTTCACAGTAAATTTTTGATCCTGGTGGAGGTACCCACCATCCGTCTGCTTCATAGGAAATATTTGATACAAACTTTACTTTAAATTTTATAATCCAATCGTTATATTTTATTTCGTCTCTATCTAGTTCAAAAGAATAATTTAAATAAGAATTCGTGTCATTCCAATATGTCCTATTATCAAATCTCATATATATCGAAGATTTTGGTCCTGAAGCGTCATACCATCCAGCTGAAAAATAATTTGTATCTCCAGTAGTAGAATTAGACCAATAATTAGGATCAATAGGATTATCAAAGGTCTCATTCATCCACATCTTATCATATTCATATATATTTGTTACATTAATCAAAATTTTACTAGCATTCCAATTATTTGGAACCTTTATTGATGCATTTTCAGACTTTGATAAGTTAATATTATTATTCTGAAAGACCCCTTGGCCATACTCTGTCACATTTTGGTGTGTTCCAATTCCAGAATACTCATCTGAGAAACTTTGAGTTTTTAAACCTTTATTCTGAAGTTCATTTGTCGTTTCATCATTAGGATTATCAAGAAATGTATTCTTATTTATGTTAAAACTAAGTGTAATGAAATTCAGAGAGAATATTAAAATCAAACTGATGAGAAATAATATTTTTTTATATTTAGATGTTTTAATTCTTTTCAAAATAAATAACCCTATTATTTTCCTATTGTTTTACATTTCAAATTAAATGAATGAATACTATAATATAGATGAAATTTTATATATTTAATAACTGACTTAGAATATCAATAATAAAATTTAATGAAGAAATAAAGTTAATTTGTTATTATACGTTTGGGAGATGTTTCAAATGATTCAAGGTATTTTAGTTTTTAAATTTATTTTAAATCAAAATGAATCAGGTGAGTTTGTACCGACATTCAGACCGTTAAAATTAATTATTAATAATGAAAAATTCACTGAAATGAATTATTCGGAATTAATTGTTCAAAATGATATTTTTGGAATATTTTATCAACATACAACGGGAATAGTTGCAGATAAAGGTATTTTTAGTAATTTTTACACAGGAAGGTTAAAAGAAACACCTTATCAAATCGTGTCATATTTTAGACAAGAAACCGACGGTTCTCAATATTTAACAATTTCTATTTTTGAATTGGATGATGATATCGAAATTTTCATGGATCAAATTAAAGAGATGACTGAAAGATTAAATCTAATTTTCAAAAAATTAATTGAAATAAATGAATTAAAGCAAATCTCTCTTTTTGATCAAATTATTTCTAAATTTGAGAGTGAATTAAATTTTACCATCTTTAAAATTGATCGTTTATCGCGATTAGATAAATTACAGAAAGCAGCCCTAATCTTTCATAGTGATGAGAGATTAAAAATATTAGAATTATTACGAGAAGGTCCGATATCAAAAAAAGAGTTGAAAAACATATTGGAAAAAATAAAAGAAAATCCAAATGTGGATGTATTAATTAATCCTTTCTTAGAATTAAATTTAGTAAGACGCGATTGGATTAAAGGAGAAAGGGATAAAAGAACCGGTATAATTAAAAATCAGGGAGAATTTTTATTTTTAACAAAAGATATATTTTTATCTCGAGTTCCAAATTTAAATTTATTAAACCATCTAAAAGATACCAATCATGAGATATATCCTAAATATGAACAAAAGGTAATCGATTTTTTTTCTAAATATGATCCTAATACACAAACTGTTGAAGAAACGAAAAAGTTAGCATCGATTCTTTTAAACCAAGATATATATAATTTTTTCGTTTTGATGAGAAGTAAATTTTATCCCTTAGATAAACTTCCAAAAATATTTTCAGTTTTTGCCAAACCTGAAATAATATTAGGTGATTTAAAAAAGTTGAATATAATGACAGAGATAAAAGATAAAAAAGAAAGGAGTTGGATGCTTTTATTAACCGATATCAAACCACTAATATTTTTTCCAGAATATTTACTTCCTAAAATTTTGGAAGCTTATAAAAATAAAGATGAAAGAATAACATATGAAATTGCTAAGAAAGCCCTCGAATTATTAGAAGTTGCTTATCCAGAGAAAGTTGAATTTTAAAAATTTTATTTATTTCCAATTTTTTATTTTGTCTGGTGATTTTTTAGATATTTTTTTAGTTAATTTATCAAAAAATTTTTGAATTACTACTATTGGCTTTGTAATTTTACTTTTTAATAACCTAGAAATTTGTAATTAATAATTAAAAAGAAGATTTTTAATAGTATTCAGCATGACTTCAAGTTGGTTGTAAATTTCCAAGCGATGTTCTTCTCCAATTTTAAAGAACAAGAGTGAAATCATTTTTTCTTCCGCTTTCTCGCTAATATCAAATTCTTCCATCAATTGTGACCATTCATTCTCTTCAGAAACCCTAATTCCAATTAAAATAACTCTGTTTTTTTTGATTTTTTCAATGATTTTAATTACTGTATCATTCCATTTTGGATCGATATGTTCTTTCTCTCTCGCATCAAATATACAAAAGACACCATTAGAATTAGAAATTTTAAATGATTCACAGTCAAAATTCTTTAAAACTAACCCATTTGAATATTTAAATATTTTTTCGTTGTTTTTATCTCTTACTTTTAAATATTCTCCTAATTCTCCTATTTCCGCTAGAATCTGTAAGCAAGGGCTCCATAATGGATCTTCAGTAATAAATGATAGAGTTAAGGAACTATGATCCTTTAAAATTGAATTAATTTCACTTAATATCGCATTTTTTAATCTTTTCTCTTCTATATCTTTACTCTTTAACATAAAATGATAAGAAAGTAACCTAAAAGCATATTCAACATTATCTCCAGTTAATGCGCTCGTTTCAATATATGATATCTTAGTTTTTATATCTTCAGATAAATCAGATAAATCAGAAAACTCAGATAAATTAGATGAATCAGATAATCTTGATAAATCTGATAAATCACTTACTAATTTCACACCATCTTGATAACTAATTACTCTTTGTTCAATCAAATCATTTTTATTTCCTATTATTATAATAGGTAAATCTTTATTCTCAATGAATTCTTTAAGCTCATTGTGCCAATTTTTTACATTTTCAAATGTTTCTTGAGACGTTAGGTCAAAAACGATGAATGCGGCTTGGGCACCATTATAATAAGTTTTTCGATATCTTTTAAAATATTGTTGTGCACCTATATCCCAAAGCCACAAGTTAATCTTATTTCCAAAAGCTTCAAAATCATGTGACATAATATTAAGGCCTATGGTGGTACGATAATCTGCTAAAAATTTATTTTCTACAAACCTTCGCATTATTGAAGTCTTCCCAACTTCGTGATCTCCAATTATTATAAATTTAAAACGATACATCCCACCGAGATCTAATTTACTCTGATAAATTTGGTTTTTTAATCTGTCAGAACTTTTAGAAAGTTCCGCTTCATATTCAAAATTGGGAATGGATAATGGTATTAAATCATCCTCAACAGCAGTAAGAATTTGTGCAATCTTTTCAGCTAGAAAATATGCATAAGGCGCTAATTTATCAACAGAACCCATTTGTTCCAAAACAAAACTTAACGTTGTTATTTCATCCACAGAAACAAATAGTAATCGATTATCATCCGTATCGAAACTTGCTGTTCCAAACTTTTTAAAAGTGAATTCATTACGAATCCGTTCTAAGACTGGATTAACAACAGCGGTTAAAAAAGAGACTATTTCCATATCAATATCTTTTCTTTTTTCCCCAGCAATAATTAATCCTTCTTCATCAGAGACTATTATGGCTTCTAATTCTTTATTAATTTCCAAAAAATTATTCAACAATTCAGTAAAGAGCAGAGCTTTATTTATTGGCAAAAATATTCCCTCAAAAATCTAAATTAATTAGTATTGATAAAAAAACTATTTAGATTATTATGATTAATATAATTGAATTCCTTAATGTTACTATAATATTTTATAAATTTAATTTTGATGTTAACAGAGTAATTTTTTTAATTATTTTTTATTTTCAAATATTTTGAGACATTTAATTTTAGTGATATTAGGATAAAATGCATATATAATTTAATTAAAAAAAATATAAGAAAAAGTTAAGAAGGCTGTTTATTTATAAGATCTTGCTTATCTAGAAAAATTGTAGTTTGATAAAATAAAGCATAAAAATGTGGATTATAAGAAATGTATTTATTTAAAGATCAAGAGGAAATAACAATTCCTTTTACCTGTAAATCTTGTTTAAATGAAATAAAATTTGTAATTACAGCAAAGGAATATGAAAAAACCACAAAATTTCCTATTAAAAGAGAACATATTCATGGAATACCTCGACATAAATTGATTGTATTTTTTGATAAGAATTTAGAGGTTGCAAATTTTAAAGTAGAAGATATTTTAGAAAAAGATGTGTCTTATTCTCGTGAATTAACTAGACAAGTTTTAAGCGAAATTGAATTATCTGATGAGGAAATAGAATTATATTTCTTGACAACTGGGAGAGCTGCAGTGTCTCTTGGAGAAATAGCCATTTTAATTGATAAAACAAAAGAAGAATGTAAAGTAATTGCCGAAAAATTTGTCCAAAAGGGTTTATATAAAAAAATAATTGGAGCCACTCCACATTATACCACATTACCTCCTTATGCTGCATTGGTTGGTCAACTAAACAAATTTAATTCACTCATAAGTAATATTAAAGAAAATATTCCACCTCAATTAAATCAATCATTGGCTGAAATTGAAATAAAAACTGAAGGAGTTAAAAAAATTAAAGATTTTAGTGCATTTATGAATGATTTAAAGCAAAATACACTTTCAAAAATGAGTTCTCAAAAACAAGATCTTGAGAATAGTATTGCTGAAATCAATAAAATAAAATTAATTGCTGATATTATTGAGAATCTTGAATCTGAGACGAAAGAACTTATGGAAACACAAATTGAAAATTTAGGTAAAAAATTTAATGATGTACAAACAAAGATTTCGAAAAATTTGAAAAATTTACGCCTTGGGGTTATTCAACAAACTGTGGATCAGATAATTCAAAGTGTTTTTACAGCAGAAATTGAGGAAATTAAAGAGGTGCTTAATAAACAATTTTTTTTAAAATTTAATAAATCATTAAGAATGTTGGTTAAGGATATGAATAATATCGCTAACGCTATGGCAAAGACAGGAGATAACGTAAAAAAAATTTTCATCGACATGAGTAAGAATTTTAGTAGTTCACTAATAAGGGCAGAGGAGAATCTTTCTGGTATTTCTGAGATTATATTAAGATCATTCACCGATTTAAAAAACGATTTTTCAACTAGAGTTATTAAAACTTTTGAAGAAGTTTTAGAAAAAATTCTAAATAGACTAGAAATTAGCGACATAACTACCAGAGAGTTTTGGGAAAGGGCTAAAAGAATTTCATTATTAACAATGAGAGATATTTGGTTTATAAGATCCATTGAAGGTGTGAAAGCTCATATTAATGAACAAATTTCAAAAGCAAAAATGAGGTTATTAATTGTGTCTCCTCAACTCACTGATATTAATGTTAATGTTCTACAGAAGATTCCAAAATTTGTAAATATTAGAATTGCTACGAATATAGATCTATCTTCTTCTGATCATGCAATGATTTTACAAGAATTAGACCAGATGCAAAACGTTTCATATAGGCATCGAGAAATGCAAAATTTATGGGGCGTTAATAAAGATCATGAAGAAGTTGTACTTTGTGTAGTAGCAAAATCGGAAGTTGGAGGTAAAGATATAACTGAAATTGCTGGTATTGGTAGTATGATTGAAGAGCATATAAAAATATTCACTCCCATTTTAGAGGAAGCCTGGATTGGTGCGCGAAAAGAGATTTTTCATGCCCTTGAAAGAAGAGGTATTAAACCTTCAGTTCAAATACCTGTAAGCCCCCAACCGACTCAACCATCCTTCCAATCTCAAAAAGTAGATATAAAAAAACTAATTGAAACAAGAGAAAAAATAGAAACGCCGATAAAAATAGAACCTCATAAACAAGAACCTATGAAGAGCGACCAATTTGCTTCAGTACAAACTCAAATACCTGAAAAAAAAATAATCCGAGTAAAAGAAAGCATCACTTCTGCTGAGTTTGAAAGTGCTGAAATAACTACACTCAATGATTTAGCAAACTATTTTGAATTTATAAAACACCAACTCGAGAAAAAAACAGGTGTAGAAATTTCCAAACTGATAAGAGA
>JAHLWH010000209.1 GCA_019058015.1 Promethearchaeota archaeon
TTAATTTCTACTTCTGAAGCTTTAACTTTACCTTTTAAAATAATTAATTGTGTTTCAGCTAGTTCTCTACATAATTCATCATAAGTTTTTTTCTCTTGAGAAATGTTATGTGCTGCAACAGTTATTTCGGCTTCGAGGGCTGGGTCTAATCCCGCTTCGATTAATTCCATCGTATCTTCTATTTCAATACTTAACTCGGGTCGTTTTTTAATGGGAATATTCTGTTTTATACCTTTTCGTAAAATATCCATCATTGCAAGAAAAGCGCCAAATTCCTCATTTTGGTTTATTATATGTATTTTGGCAATGTTTTTCCTTTTATCATTTAAAATATTCGCCTTTTTTATACTAAAATTCTTTTTCTTTTTAGTAGCTTTTAGTCCAATCCATAAATAAATTGATTTTAAATCATCAATTAGATAAATTTTATTTTCAGCAAAATCTACTCTAGTTATTTTTCTTAAAGCTCCATTTTCACTCACACTATACAGTTGCATTGTATTTCTCTATTTAGTTTAAGATAATAATATAGTAAAAATAAATAATATAATATTATTAACATTAACTTTTTATTTTTTTATTGAGAGGGCTATAAATCCTTAACTTTGATTTAATTGACTTTTATTTTTTATATTTTAGAATAATTTTTTCAAATTCAGGTTCTGTGACAAATTTCTTTTTTGAAATAATATCTCGGAGTTCCTGTTTGATATCATTAAGGTGTTTCTCATATTTATCAAATTTTAATTCTTCACATTTAAACCTAATTGCATCTCCATGCAATGTTGTAGGTCCAAAAATTAATTGTTCTTTTTGTCCTACAACCTTATCTTTATACGGTGTGAAACACATCCAAAATTTGTCTTTTTTGATAGCACTCATTACATGTAGTTCACTTTCATGTAAGAAAGTATTTTCACCAACCACTGGTTTATTTGGGGGTATTTTTATACCAGATTTTTCTTCAACAAGTTTAGAAAGTTCATAAAGTTTTGAGAGATCAATTCCCGTATCGATTCCATATAAAATTTTTAAAGAAACAACAACTTCTTCCAGTGATGCATTACCAGCTCGATCGCCTAACTGATTCACGACAAGATCCATAAATTCTGCCCCTTGTTCGACTGCTGCAATAGAAGATGCTGTTGCAAGACCGAAGTCATCATGGATATGAATTCCTAATGGAATATCTCCACAAATTGGTTTAATTTCCTTAATCATATAGGAAATTGCACGAGGATGACATGCTCCCACTGTATCATATAAAAGAACCTTTTTTACTCCATGTTTTATACCCCTTCTAATTGCATCTTTTAACAGAGTTAAATCTGTTCTTGTTGCATCCACACAATCCAATATAGCAGTTCCACCATATTTTCTGATTTTTCTTAAAGTTAAAGGGATGATATTTAACATAACTTGGGGTGAAACTCTACTATCTCCTGTAAATAATTCTAATTGCCATGAGGTTAAAACAATTCCATAACCGATATAATCAACCTTGGCGTCTAATGCCTTTTGTATTTCTTCATCCCATTTTATTGGATTGGAGCTAAGATGGCAATATGTTTTAATTTTTAATCCCAATTCTTTAATTTTATTAGCTAAATCCCATTGTTCTTGAACTCTTCCAATGTATCCAACATCAATATCTCCAACTCCAACTTCCTCTAATTTTTCAACAATATTAATTTTATCCTCTAATGTATAATAAACACCTGGTGTTTCTTCTCCTTCACGAATGGTACTATCACGGACATAAACTTTTTTAGGAAAATTAAAATCTTTTAAAACGTTTTCACTAAAATTGAGAGGAGAAATCCACCACTTATCAGTGAACCATCTATTATATTCTGACATATTAAATCGCTAAAGAATTCACATATTTTTTAAAATTAGTATTTAATATAATAATTAATACTATCTAATGCTATAAATGTTTAATATAGTCAAAAAATAAAATCCAAATGAATAATTATGTGGGTAAATCCTTGGGCATATATGAGAATGGATAAAAACCAACGTTGGTGGAGTTTTGAATGGAATTTTATTGACCGTGTTAGAAACCAGATGAATTTGCCACAAAAGGTAATAATTAAAGATGACACATTAAGAGAAGGGGAAGAGACTCCCGGAACATATTTTACAATAGACCAAAAAGTAGACATTGCTAAAATTCTTGAAGAAATGGGAATCCCAGAAATTGAAGTAGGATATGCTGCTGGGATCAAAGAACATGCTGAAACTTTTAAAGTATTAAAAAAAGAAGGGATAAAGATGAAATTATCTTCCCATGCACGCCTATATGCAAAAGATGTTATTAAAGAAGTTGATGATATTATCGCTGCAGAAGCGGATATAATAAACTTTTTACTTGTGCCTGATCCCGTATTAAAGAGTAAAAATGATGTATTTAACAGAATCACTGAAGGTATTGAATATGCAAAATCACAATCTGCTTATGTAGCATTTGGATCAGGGCGTGTAGCTCCGCGTTATTGGGAAAAGTTTTGTAATCTTGCGTTGGATGCTGGTGTTGATAGAATAGTAGTTTATGATGGAAATGGATGTGCCCTTCCTACAGCTTTTAAAGATCAAGTGGCATTTACTAAAAATATTGTTAAAGAAACTCCAATAGAAGTCCATTGTCATAATGATCTGGGGTTAGCTGTCGCAAACACACTTGCGGGAGTAGAAGGAGGTGCAGAAATAGTTGATGTTGTGTTTAACGGTCTTGGGGATAGGGCAGGGAATGCAGCTACTGAAGAAGTAATTATGGGACTTGAAATTCTATACGGAATAGATTTAAATTTAAAACTTGAAAAAATTATGGAAATTTCACAAATAATTGAAAAATACAGTAAAACGCAATTACAACCACATAAAGCTATTGTAGGCAAAAATTGTTATATTCATGAATCTGATTTGCACGTAGAACAAATTTTAACTGGTAATTGGGTTACTTGGGAATTAATTCAACCCCATGTTATAGGACAAACTCGAAAATTGATATTTGGTGCTACCACACTTCAATCTCGAGCAATAAAAGCAAAATTGAGTAAAATGGGATTAAACCCAACTGATAAAGAAATTCAAACTCTACGAACCGAAATCAAAACCTTAATTAAGACCAAGGAATTCATTTCTGAAGAAGAATTTGAGAAATTAGCAAAAAAAATTGTAAAAACGGAGTAAAAAATTTTCCTATCGTTCATTCACCAGACAACATTATTCCACTAAATAAAGCAATTCAAAAATATGGTAAGTATTAAATATCCATAGAATCAAACTTAGAATATATTATTATTTGATAATAAACTGAGATGATCTATCTATGGATGATGAAAGACTCAATAAACTTAAATTGTTGGCGGTAATTCTTATTGTTATTTTAGGAATAACCCATGTTATTGAGGGTTTCTTAGCAATTGGGTTATTAGATCTTTCGGTAACGGTATTTTTATATAGTTTCTTTCTTATTCCTATAGGTTTTAGGCTATTAATGCTATTAAAAAAAGAGGAATTAGATGAGAAAAAACACACAATAATTTTCGCGTCAGTTGTTATTTTTCTTAATGGATGCGCATCCTTAATATTTTTAATCACAACAGATGTAGGGCAAAAATTCTTTCTTTATGGTTTTATAGTATGGCATCTAATAGTAGATATTTATGTATTTCCAGTTCTATTTATCTCTAATACTATTCTCGATAAAATGGATACTGATGAAAAAATTGGATATTTCTCAAATATTTTAATAAGAGGTTTAGGTTTAAATTATCTTTTTCAAATTCTAGCACAAATTCTTCCTGGATTATATTACATGATTGTTTATTTGTTAATTTTTGGAATAATAAATTTGATTATAGGTAATTTGTTGTATTTGAAAAAAGAGAATAAACAAATTCAGATTTTAAGTATAATTCTTCTTACAATTGGAGGCATTATCGCAGTAATATTACTCATAATCAATACCACGCCAAATTTAATTTTGTTTGTTATCTTTCATGTTATAATACTCGTTATTAGAATTTATTATATTAAGAGAAAATTTTAAAACAATAAGAGATTAAGAAAAAATTCCACTTAATTTATTTAGTAGAGTATTAGCTCTTGTGGGATTAAAAATTCCGCACACACAAGGTTTTGATAATTTTTTTGCTGCATTTTCAACAGAAATTTTTCCACTTTTAATTAATTCCACGTAATATTTTACAGATTGGGGAGATACACAATGGTGACCACACATAGTAGTAATTTCTAATATTTCTTCAGAAGGTAAAAGTTCTTTTCTCCCGAATGTACCTAATGAAAGATGTATAGTATGCGTTTTCAAACCAGTTTCTTTGACTGCTTCTTGGATTTCGGAAATTAATCCACTAATTACTATCGAAACACCCAAATCTTCTTGTATAAGAGTTTGTATAGCATTCTTAACCATTTCAATATCAATAAAGGTTGCTGTAATTACTGGAGAAATCTTCCATGCAGGTTTTGGTATAATATTTACAGGATTATTTTGATTTAGTATTTCAGCTACTCGTAATAGTTTTTGTTTTGAATCCGCGTATTTATCGTTCATCCCAGCTGCAAGCATTGCTAAGATAATGTAATCACTCTTTAAATCGTTTATTTTTCCCGTTCTATGTAAAGAATGTGTCACATCCCTTGATCCTCCGTAAATTTATACCTTGCCTAAACCTATATTAATTTTAGCATTTGGTCTTACTGAAAATCCCTGTAGAATTAGTAAATCAAGTATTGGAATCGTCCCATCTTTCATTACTTGGGAAATAACACCTACTGTAAATACAGTATCAATATTTTTTTCTATTTGTTTTATCACTTGCATAACCAAAGTCGCTTTATTTATAGGTACTTTAAATTCAATAATTGCAGAGAGAACACGTTCTTCTTTTATATCTTTCTTAATATGCCCATTATCATCAATTAAAAGTGCTGAAACAGGACTTTCCCTTTCAAAATTTACACCAATAGATGTTAATTTCGTCGTAAATAATTCTATATTTCCAAGATGAGTTCCTCCCCCAGGTCGTCCAATTTCAATAGAAAAACCGATTTCATCCACACCAAAATGATTGGTTACATCGTTAGTTTTCATCTCTTCTGTCCCTCTTCCGGGTATTCCTGTTAGTTTATGAGTAGAAATTACATCACTAAAGGGACTTCTAATCACTCGAGGCCATTTTAATCGTCTGGATCTAATTGCATTGACGGGACAATCAGCATTCCTTTTACAAATAGAACATTCTACACAGAGATTCATATCTATAACTGCAATATTATCAATTAATTTGATCACCTGAACGGGACAAATAATGATGCACTGTCCGCACCCTATACAAAGATCAGCTTTTATTTCCATTGCACTAATTCCTATTCTTGCTTTATTTCATTCTCTTTCTTCTGTCTAGATTTAATTTTATCTATGTCTCGAGGCAAAAATTTAAAAATTGGAATTAAAAGTAAATTACTTAATAAAGCCATAATAGCTAATATAACGTAAGCAGGTCTATATTGATTATTAAAAAATACAAATAGTTGTCCAACAATCAATAAACTTATACTTCGACCAATGGTGATTGTTAATAAATAATTTAGTGAATAAATAGTTGATCTAATTTGAGGAGGATTAATTTCTCCGAGCGTCGCTTGAGTAAGTGGATCTATACCCCCAAAAAAGAAAGCACCTGAAATTGTAAGAAGAAGGAATATAATAACCATTATAATTTCAGTAGATGTAAAAACCAATGAAAATGCTACAATATAAAAAAGTGATCCGGTTATGAGACAAATCAGAACTATTTTTATTCTTCCTTTTTTGTTTTTTTCATAGTTTTTATCACCAATATATCCGAAAAGGGGGCCACTCGGAATTTGACTTCCAAAAATTATAATTAAAAAGATGGTTGCAATTGTGGAGCTAAACTGGTAATCATTTTTCAACATCGCAATCAAAAGGGAGGAAATAGCACCTATTGCTATAAACATTGCAAAATTAAAACATAATATTAAGAAAATCGATTTGATTTTCCAGATTTCCTTTAAATCTTTAATTCTAATATTATAACTTAATCCGAGAAAGCTTTCATCTAAAGTTTCATATAATTTGTCCTTTGCTCCTCTTAATGGTTCTTTAACTGTAAATAATAATATTGAACAAACAAATCCACCAATTGAAACTACAATAAAAGGTACAATCCATGGACATACCTCAATTAAAAATCCTGAAAGAAACTGACCTAAACCATTACCTAAAACATAAACCGCACTTAATAAGCCAAATTTTTTCCCTCGTTCTTTCATATCACTTAAATCAACTAATAAAGAGTATGTTAGAGGTATAGCAGCCCCAAAACCTACTGCCGTAGATATTTGATATATTAATAAAGAATAAAAATCTGTAGCTAAAGTGGTAATAAGGGTAAAAATTGACCATTCTAAAGTAGCAATAATTAGTAATATTTTACGTGAAAATTTATCGCCTAAAATTGCCCAAACTAGCGAAGAAACTGCACCAACTATCAAAAACATAGAATTTATGTAAATTACTTGCTCTTCACCTGCTAATCCTAAAGCCAGTGTAATCTCATTAGCCATAGGAGTTAAAATACTAAAAAGAGTTGATGAAAATAGTATCAATAAGACTAAGATAAAAAATGAATTTTGCTTCATGTTTTATAGAATTAATTTTATAATAATATATATTTTAATTTTTTGAACTTATGATTTCTAGATTAGTTATATAAATTTTCTATCTTTTTTCCAAATATTAAATCTTGGATAATAACTTTAAAAAATCAAAAAAAAATAAAATATAGTGATGGCAAAGAAAAAATTAGGCAACTTTTATACTAACGAAATTTATTGCGGAAATTCCTTAGAATTAATGAAAGAAATTCCGAATGAGACGATAGATTTAATTATCACAGATCCACCTTTTGCAATTAATTTCAAGGCTAAAAAAAATAATTACAATCGAAAACAAGATAATGTTTTAGAAGGATACAATGAAATTCCTCAAGAGAAATATTATGAATTCACATTTAATTGGATTACAGAATGCTTTCGAATAATAAAAGAATCAGGTAGTATGTATGTTGTTTCTGGATGGACAAATCTCAAGGACATTTTAAATGCATTGGACGAGATTGGGTTTCTTATAATAAATCATCTTATCTGGAAATACCAATTTGGAGTATTTACGAAAAGGAAATATGTTACAAGCCATTATCATATATTATTCGTGGTTAAAAATAAAAAAAAATACAAATTCAATAAAATTGAGCATTATCCAGAGGATGTTTGGATAATAAAAAGAAAATATTGGACTGGAAAAATAAAAACACCTACAAAACTTCCAGTTGAGCTCGTGAAAAAGATAATTCTATTCAGCAGTGATAAGGAAGACATATTACTTGATCCCTTCCTAGGCTCAGGAACTGTAGCTGTTACTGCAAAAACATTGGGAAGAAGATATTTAGGATTTGAATTGGTAAAAGATTATTATGATTTTGCAAAAGAGAGAATTTCAAATGTACAGATGAGTTTAATTAACTGGGTAAATGATAAATCTTAAGGGAGAAAAAAAAACACATATTTTATTAGATAACCCTATAATTTTCATACTTTAATTTTTTATTGCTTTTATTTTTAAAAAAAATAAACATCATTATGAAAATTAGTAAATTTTAACTCCCATAACAAATATATTTTTTTCCCCTTAGTTTTAATTACACATAACCTTAACTAAAAAAAATTTCCCCAAATTTTTTTTATCTGATATTAAGTCTTATCCTTAACCTCCATGGGGAAGTTTTTTCTCTTTTTCTTTATTAAATAAGTTTTTTTTGCAAGAGTTAATGATTATGCTGATTCTTACGTTCTTTTTTTGCTGAAATATCCTTTCCTACTATTGAAAAGTCAAAGTTGATTGTACTCTGTAATGATGATAATTGTTTATTCATCTCAAAAATTCTTCTCTTTAGCCCTTTTACTGCGATTATTAGCAAGCAATTATCATCTTCTAAGTGAATGTGCATCGTTGAGATAATAATATCTTGAAATAAATGCTGAATATCATTACTTTTTATAAAATCAGATTGAACAATAGATGCATATTTTGGACCTGGCTCATCTTCAGATGTCTTATCAAAATGCTCATGCTTTAAAATATAAGTAATACAACCTACAATATCTCCACCTAAATCCGTTTCAGCAACTTTATCTACCATATAAGATTGCATAGCCTTTCGAATAGCATCAGAACGACTCATTCCTAGAGATTCCCTAAAGTGTTCAAAATCATCGTATAAATCTTTAGGAAGAGAAATTGTAAAACGTTCATAAACTTCTTTCAATTTAAACCATCTAAATATTTTTTAAAAAAATTAGAAAAATTATTATTTTTTGATTAAAATTGCAATAGGTACAGAAGCTTGACGCCATTGAGCAATTTTGCCAGAATATTTTAAATCCATCTTAAATCTCCCATGATCTCCCAAAATAATCATTAAGGATTTTTTTCTTAATTGTTTATAAGTACTCAATATCCACTTATCAGTTCTATTAATTAATTTCTCAAGTAATACTTCTGGGGTTTGTTGTCTTAATTTAGAATGTAGTCGATGCAAAGCCTCAAAATCTAAGTAATGAATCCAACTTAAATCGAATCGGTTTACAACCTTAGCAGCTTCAATCCATGAACTCATGTCTGTCTCTTTTGCAATAGACTTTGTTCCACCATCATATCTATCAATATCTTTTTTTCTACCAATAAATATTGTTTCTTTTCCTTGATTATTAATTTCTCTCAATAAATGGAAGCCATTAGGCTCCTTTTCAAACCCTCCAAACATTATTTGATGCAAAAAACCTAAAGTATATGGATTTTTTGTTGATAATAAAATTAAAGCATCAGAATTTGTAATTATGAATTGTGGTTTAAGAAAAGTTATCTCAAACAACCCGAAATTATCAATTAAATTTATTACAATTCGTTCAATTCCTTTAAAATGCTCTATGATTTCACTTACTGGTTCATTTATAAAAGATGGGGGTTCAAGTCCCAATAGTTTTAAAATTGTGCTCGGTAATTGTGACAAATAGCATTTATAACTTTCTAATTCACTCATTTCCTATTGCGGGGAATAATTGTAATAATTGAATTATAAAATTAAATTCAAATTATTTATGAAATATATAGATTTTTGGAATATTAAATTTAATGTAAATTTATTGGTTAATTCATTAAAAAGATTATATAGCAAGATTGAAAGCAAAAAATTTTAAGATACTTATGAAATTAAAGAAAAAAAAAAGGAGAAATTTTAATATATTTATTTGTAAGAATTTTTTATTGAAATTATTGGTTGATATGAAATTTTTTCAGTAAATATTCATTTCTATCAACTTCTTCACTGAATTCTTCAATTTTTTTGATTTCCCAAGCAATTTTATTAATTTTTTCTTGATTTCCTAATTCCTGATATATATCTAATGCTCGTCGATAATAGTCAATAGCGAATGCATATTTACCTAATATTTCGAAATCACTGGCAATATATACCATACTCTCCGCTTCACCTAGTTCATCTCCAAGTTCTTTATGAATCTTCATTGCCTGTTGAAAGGATTGCAATCCTTTGGCAAAATCTTTCCTAATTGCATGGATTTGTCCTAAATTTTTTAATACCTCAGCTTCAAGATTTTTATCTGCTTCCTTTCGTGAATAATCCAACATCTCCGTTAATAAAGTAAGTAATTTATTGCTATCTCTCTTAGAGTGGACAAATACCAATGCCATTTTAAAGTATTCAAGAGATTTTGCAATATCCTTTTTGTGAAAAAATTCTAAGCTCTTTTCGTATAGACTTGGTAAATTTGCTGTGGTCATTAAATTTCAACCATCTTATGCAAAAAAGTTATGTTTTTATTTGATTTCTTAGATCATTTTTTGATACATAACAAAATGAGTATCTATACAAATTATAAATAAATTGATATATATATTTATTGCTATTTATCTAGATGACTATTTATACAAAGTTTTTTGTTTATAGACAATAATTGGGTAACTATTATATTTAAGATATTAGCCTAAATACTCAATTGAATCGATAATAGGAAATATAAACATAGCTTAAGATAAAATCAGGGCATTTAATGGGTTTCTAATAAAAAAAATAAAAAGGAAATAACTTTATATGAGAATTATTTAAATTTTGAGCTCGATTTTCTGTATCCTAAATCCATTAACATACCAAAAACAAGAGCTACAAGCATGTTAGAGAATACTGGATGCGTAATATCAAATGTTTCAGATCTCATTTTGAAATAAGGACCAATCTTATCTACAATATAACGGGTCTCCGGTCTTTCATTATAAAATTTGATAATTAAAGACCTATATTCTCTTATAAACGATTGATCTTCTAAAAGTATCTCTTCAACATTTTCTTTTTTATTTAAAAATCCAAAATGAGAGAACCCACATGAGCTTGCTCCTAAGGAGATTATATTTGCTAATGATTCCATATAATCTTGATAATTATATAGGGGAGGCATTGATGTTGGAAGTGTTACCAATTTAGAAGAATGATATAAAGTTCCTCCTGCTTCTCCTAAAAAAATAAAATCAACCGCACCATCCTTTATGATTGCAGGACATATATGATCGGGAGTATGACCCGGAGAATTAAACAAACCTAATTCATACGTATGCCCATTAAAATCGGTTAGATGGATTAAAGCCTTACTCTTATTAAAATTAGCAAAATCCATAATTGGAGATACAATCTTAAATGCCTCATCGGGAATAGGATTCATTTCACCTACAAGATCACCAAAGGTGCTTCTTCCACGTGCCATATGCCAATCTGAATCATTTAAATAACCTTTTGTTTTTTCATTTGCCAAAATTTTCACATCAGGGTTTTCTTTAAGAATTGTTTTATAGATTTTCCAAAACCCTCCGGCATGGTCAAAATGATAATGCGTAGGAACTAAGTATTTAAAACTTGAAAGTGGGATATTATTTCGTTTAAGATATCTTAAAACTTTCTTAACTTCATCACTTGTTCCTACATCAAGAAGTATGCTGATATTATTAAGATTAAAAATGAAAATACTTAACGTTCGTCTTGCACCATATTGACGCATATCAACATGATGTAAATATTCATTAACTTTCTTTGATTCAAGAATTAAATCTTCCCTCTGAAACATAATTAAAATACATAAACATTGAATTTTAACGTTATTTTTTTAAAGACATCTTTAGGTTGATTAAACCTAATTTTCTAATAATAAAAAAAGGAGTTTATAAACTCAATTCTTCTATTGATTTTTATCCCTTTCAATCCCTTCTTACATATATAATATATAATCAAAATAACTCCTAGTAATGAACCAATTAATAGAGTTGTGATTTGAAAGCCAGGAATTTGTAGTCCATTTTGAATATTAATCCCTATTGAGGTTTGTTTAACATTATTTGCTTTGTCTATAGCAATGGCTGTAATATTATGTAGTCCATTTATATAATTTGATGTATTTAAATTATAAATTACTTCAGGATATGGAAGATAGGGAGGCATGGCTTCTTCTTTTAGTAATGCACCATCACAAAAAATTTGGATTTTATCTAAGGCTTGTTCATCATTTCCCTCAGCGGTAATATTAATAACATCGCTTACAGTCGCGTTCGCACTTGGATTTAATATAGATATTGTTGGAGGAGTATTATCAGGAGGAGCTTGTCCATCTTCATTTAAGGTAATGTAAGTTGATTGAATATCTGCTACTGTTCTGTCCTGACTCCTTGCATAAAAATTAGCTTTATAATCTCCCGTAGTATTCCAGAAATCAGGATCCAATCCTACTTCAATATAATTTGTATAATTTCTATCACCATCATAATCGTGTAATTCAATTAATAGAACGCCTGTGTCTTCAATGAGATTTGAACCTTCATCATCAGATATCATTTCTGAAGGTGTCCAATTTGGTGGAATTATTATTGTATATACTTTTTCAATTAAAGAATCATTATCTACAACTGCCCATATAGGTTTGATAGATATACCTAATTTCATGTACATTCTATTTGGAAAAAAGTTTACAGTGGTTTCTGGACAATTTGACCCCATTCCTATCCATACATTTAATGCATCTGATCCATCTCCACCATTCGGTAAGCCAAATAATGGACCCCCAACATGACCAACTTCATCGTGATTATCATCTATCAATGGAAACTGGTTATTAAAAAAACAATGAACATGTGTCGTAGCGTCTTCAAAACACTCTCCAATTGTTTTACATTCTATTACTGACGACCTAAATTTTTCAGAGAAGATAGACCATTCAATATCCGGAGAAGTTATTCTATTAGTATGTGCGCCATGTTCAATATCTGTAGAAGTTACAATAATACGATTACTCTTACTAAGCGGATTAATAAATGAGCCAGAATGACATGCATCATAGATTACTATAATACGATTACAACAGTGCTAGCCTCCAAGTTGTCTAAATAGGTATTTAAATTTGAATCAGTAAGATCAGTGCCTGGAATACACATGACACTACAACCTCCGTGGTCAAACAGATATATCCCGAGACCATGAGTAGCATCTACTCCCCTAGTTGGTGCCCACTCCTCAATTGCCCATTGAATATTTGAGAGAATTGAAAAATACTTTTGATTAGGCGGAGTTGGCGGCTCAATAGGACCTTAATAACAAATATCATTGGGGTCAAATACCGATCTTTCAAAATCTCATATACTTGATTACATCCATTTTTTATTAAATTAAGATTACTATGATCATCTCTATCACCACCTATGATTATCCATGCAGCTAAATTCGCAGGACCTAAATTTGGCGATGGTTCAACCTTGGTAATATTTGTGGGTTCCATTTTTTTTATATATATGTTAATTTGAATATTTCCAAGGCATATTGAAGAAAAAGTTAGTAGCAATAAAAAAATTGTTTTATGATTTAATTTTTTCATATTTGTTAAAACACCTTTTCTTACCCGGTATTTAGTTACAAAATTATAATTTTGTATATAAATATTAAAGTTTTAATTTATAAAATGAAAGTGTTAAAATTATTTAATCTTAATATCCAGAAAAAGAATTAGGATAAATTAATTAATAATAATTAATATAAAAAAAGATAAGCAGAAAACGATATAAATCTCACTGGTTTTTCTCTTTTACTTCTTTAATTACTTCATAAATTCTATGTAATAATTCGAACGCAACTGAGGGTTCATCCCATCCATAAAGTCCACAATCTGGACCAATATATTTTAATCGATCCCCATAATGAGCCATTGCGTTTAATAACATATTTCGTATCCTATCTTTTGGATCTATAAGAGACATAATACCCTCGGGCGTGTTAAGTTTTTCCATAGGAATACCGGAATCCAGTGCTTCAGCGAATATATTATTGAAATTTGTTCGACATATTCCAACTCGAATAAATTTATCATAATCTTCTAAATCTTTCTTGGGGATCACATTTCTCTGATCTGAAGCATATTCACATGTTAAAACATTAATTTTTTTTGTGTTAAGAGGAATTCGATACGCACTTAAAGTATGCAGATGAATTAAATTATCAACATCAATTCCATCCAATGATTTGTCAAAAATTTCAATTAATTCATCCTCATTTGTATTTACTAAATATGTATATCCAAAAGAGGGCTCGTCAATGGATACTGTTTCAGTTTTAAAATATTTATTATCTATCATGGAATTTTCAAGAAAACGATTAACTGAAGTTGCATATTTTAATGCAATATCTTTATAAATAGTAAAGCCTCGTTCCCGAATATATAATTCAATAGGTCCGGTTACGCAGACCTTTAATCGTATTGGTTTATTTGTTTGTTCGAAAATTTCCTTAGCGAAATGATTAATTATTTCAACTTCAGGAATTATTGCTTTATCACTACTTATTAGGAAGGAGTCTTCCTGATAATCATTTAATGGCTTTAAAAATTGAGTGTACATATCAATATGTTGGGGGTAATTAATGATTTCAACCCCAGCTTCCATTTTTAATTTAAAGGAATTTATAATGGGATTAATAATGAAATTAGTTAAACCTGCATGCCCAAATATATCGTACTTTTTAGTTAAAGCATCATAGGCTTTCCAATAAAATTGAGTGAATTTCTCTTTATCGAGATTCTTTGGTAAAGGGAAACTTCCCACGTCATCATATTGAAATGTATTCATTAAGAAAAATAAGAAGTAGTAATATAAAAAAAAATAGATTTATCCATATAGATTTATTTTTTTAACAATAAATCTTATGGATCTACGAGCAAGATAATACATTAAAATACCGTATAGCCCAAAGTGATGTTTCAACGCCCCAAGAGTAGAATAGATATAGCTAGTTGCGCCAAAATAATCTTGAGTTAATGAATATTCACCTTTTAGAAGATCTGGTTTTATTATATCTCCGTTTAGATTCGGAGGACGACCAAATGATTTTACTTTATTCCAGCGTGTATCATTAAAATCGATTTGAGACCATGAATCATTACTAAATTCCTCTTTTTTATAGCAAACCCATGATTTATCAGAGTAAAATTCTTGTATAGAATTATTATCCAATAAAATTTGACCAAAAATATTAAAAGCTCCTCCAAAACCTTGATAATTTATACCCTTTATAGCTATTAAATTGTTCCCTTTTTTTAGTAAATTAGTAATATCAAATGTTTTAACTCGTCTTGCGATTGGGACAATATGGAGCGAAAATCTACTTAAAACTTTCCCAATAAGAGTTCCATTTACATATATTTCAATATAATTGCCTGCGATTCCTTGAATAATTGCTTTCTTAATATTTTGATCAATTTTTATAACCTTTCTAAAATACCTAGGCTTTGGTGGGTTTTCAAATTCTTTTACCCAAATCCACTTAGATTCTAAATATGGATCAACAAATTGTATATTCTGATTGAGTTCTTCTATTTTTTTATTATAAGCATTAATGACAAAATCAAAAAGAATGAGAATTTGGTCGAGACAAGGTCGTTTTGCAGATCTAAGCCATAATTCTTCAAATCTATTTTTCAAATAAGTGAATTTATTTTTCACTTCTTCCAATTGTGGGATTATCTTCTCTCTTAATTCATCATTTAAGTCGTTTGATTTTAATAAATTAGTTATTGATATAGATGTTTTAATTTTTTCACTCAAAATATGAGCCAATTCAGCTCCAAACTTAATGTACTCAAAATTTTCCTTGTTAAATTTAACAAAATTCTCAAGTTCTTCATAAATTCTTAGGGATTCTATTGCATTTTCTTCCATTAATTCATATTTATCAAAAGGTGATTTAATTTTCTCGGATGTAAATGGATGTTTGAAAAGATACGTAAAAAACAAAGGCGGTAAGAATATCGACATTTTTTTATATAATTTTGGCATTGAACTTAGAGTGTTAAATAGTTTGAAATATCTTTCTTGGTCTTTCTTTTCTATCCCATAAAATAAAAAACCATAATTTTTAACAATATCTTCATAATTATCAAACCTAGAATTCCATGAAACAGTGGCACCTAATATTCCACCAAAAAGTGTATTATCTCTAAAAGAATAATAATGGTGATCCCCCCAAATACTATTCAGCATACCAATAACCCCGCGGTCTTTATTATTGATTCCTTGTTTCGTCAAATTGATTATATTTTTACTTGCATTTATATTATCCGGAAAATTTCTGCACCAATTCAACATTGAAGGACTTACGATTACCTTGAAACCTGCATCCAATAATTTATCCAAATCTTTATAATAATCCCTTGGAGTATATTCCCAATACATTAATATTATATTTTTATTGAGATTTTCTAAGATATTTTCATCAGTAATGGGAATGTCATGATACATCACAATTTTATCTTTCCCAGCCCCAGTTACCATCTCATAAATTTTATTATAAAAATCTATAAGTACCTTCCCCTTTCCCTCCTTTTCTACTAAATCCCTTGACCTTATCGTTCCTAGATCAAAACTCTCATCACATCCGATGTGGAACCATTTACTGGAGAATGCCTCACTTAATATGTCTATAAAGCTTTTTAGGAAGGGAAATATTTCTGGATTTGAAACATCAACACATCCACTTCCAGGAAATTCGGCTAAATTCCAATAATCCTCAATCATAAAGATATTATCTTGATGACCAATACAATTGTAAATAGGAAAGAAGTTTACAAATCTTTCTTTTGCGTATTTATCAATCTCTCTGATTTCTTCGACTGTTAATGCACCTCTATTTTTTCCAATTTTTGGATGATCAGGATTAATAATCATATCCTGAAAATAACAAGGACAAAAAGTATTCAACTTATAATGGCTAAGTATTTTTATGAACCGTTTGGCTCCTATTAAACTAAAGACTTGTCCCCTGGCAATATCTTCAGTTATACCACGAATTCTTAAATCAGGATAATCAATTATTTCAATTTCAGGAAGAATAATATGTTTTCGATTTTCTTTTTTTTTAGATAATTGTATTTTATTTTTCAAAAAACCATTTTTAAAAATCTGAATTAATGTTTGAATGGCATAAAACAATCCTTGTTCAGTTTTGGAATAAATAATAACTGTCTTATTCGAAATAATTAAGCCATACCCTTCATCATCGATAATTTTATCTCCATTAATGCGTTTAATATATTCAATATCTTTAAAATCTTCAATTATGCCAGAATTTTCATAATTCAACGCACAAAATTGGTTTAGAGCCTCATTAACATCATCTACAAAAAATTGTGATCTTTCAGTACCATAATAAAAGAATTTTGACTCTCCTTTAAGCGAAAAGGAATAATTACCGCCACCTATGGTTAATTTTTTCGGTGCTGGAATTAAAATTGGTTTCTCAGATGGGGTGTTTTTGGTCTTATCGAGATTTTTAATAATAAAAAATTTTAAATTCTTCAAGAAATTCACTTTAAAACTTAAATTTATTTATTCTTTTAATTTTTTAATATTTATAATTTAATAAACAAAATATCTTTATTTTACTTCATAATTATAACAAACACATAATAAAAAAGTTATGTAAAGAAACATATCAAAAAGAAAAAGCAGAATTTTGAATAAATTTTTCAATATAAAGAATTCTTATTGTTTTTTATGAATAAATTATATTTTACTAATTTTTTTAATAAGATAAAGAATTATAGGAACGCTCAGAATTATAAAAAATGTGTAGAGAATGATTTGATATCTAATATTTGGGAATTTTAATTTCTCTCTAAGCTTTATCTGTTTAAAATAAGCCAGATTTTTTATTCTCAAAATTTTTTTATTTTTATTTACTTACATATTTTTGGGCTAAGGCTTCGAAAAGATTTCATAATAAAAATAAGATGTATTTTCGGAATCCAAGGAAAACTATTTCCTTTTCATATAATTTCAGCTTACATTATCTAGTTGTTGTTTAATTTTTTAATATCCACCTTCGAAAGATTTTAACTCTTCATAAAATTCTATATTATTAGAATTTTTGTTCATAAGTTATAAAAAATAAAAAGAAAATCAGCTATCATATATTTCGAGAGAGTTATTTCAAAAAAATCAAAAAATCAGGGATTTATTAATTATTAAAAATAGTTTTTTCGTTTAAATATATTGAATTTAATAAATTTTCAATCAATTAAATAAATTTAAAAAATATAATAAGCAGATAAGAAAAGGAAATTCAAATAATAAATCAAAGTAGAGATCGAAAATTTGTTAATATGAAAAATAAAGAATTAAAAAATAGAGAATTAAAAAGGAAGAAAGTAGCAATCGAAGAAATTAATATTTTAAAAAATGAAGTATTAAGGGATAAGATCTACGAATTTAAGAAAAAATATAACAAAAAACCTAATCATGGAACCCACATATTAAATGATTTTCTTGAATTTTTACCAAATAATTTAAAGAATTCTTTAAAACATCAACAAGATTCTATCATTAAGAATCTTATAAAGTGCTATGCTACGAAATCCGATAATACATTACAAGATATTGCTGGTTCTATAACAAATATTGGCTTTAAAATTAGTCAATCTACAATAAAAAGAACATACATCAACTATGTTTATTGTGGTGATATAAAAAAATACAATAAAAGATTTTTAATAAGAGAGAGAAATGATATCATTACAATAAATGAAAAAAAGGATTCAATATTGAATATTCCCTTAATATATATGCCTACAATTTGTAATCGTATATATAAATTGTTAAATAAGGAAAAGTATAATTTTGATATATCAAACAAAATCTTAGAAGATATTAAAAAAGAAACTTCTTCTGATAATTGGTTAAAAAATTTTCCAAAAAAAAATTTTGATGAATTAATTAAAAAATCTAGAGATTTAAAGTATAGTAGAGCTTTATTGGGATATTTTAAAGATCTTGTAAAAACAATAGGGAAATTGAAGGAAAGTAGTGAAAAATATAAAACTTTAAACGAAAAACTTAATATTCAAAATCTTATTAATGAATTGATTGAAGATAATATAAAAATAGCACCAAATAAATTCCGCTTAAAAAAATATTTGAAAATTATTATTAATTCTCTGAGAGATAATAAAAGTTTTAATTTGGAATATAGGAAAAAACAGCTATTATAAAATGATGGCAAAATAAAAGAATGTAGTGCTTGTCATGAAAAAAAACCATACAAAGAATTTGGTACTATAAAAGGTCGTTTGCAATATCAATGCAAAAAATGCAGTTGAAAATTAAACAACATCAGAGTAGAAAAAAACAAATTATATATATTTATTAAAATTTTCAATGGAAGAACTAAAGGAAAATGTGAAAATCCTGAATGTGATGTTGATACAATCTTTTTACCTGCAATTGACTGCCATCATCTAGATCCTACTAAAAAAAAGTTTTCACTTCATAGATTAAAATTTGGTAATTATATAGAAGCTATTAATAAACTAGAGAAAGAAAATATATTATTTTTATGTGGAAATTGCCATTCAAGATATAGAAACAAGATTTTTAATGTTTATGAAGATTTAATTCTTCGGGATAATTTATTTCTATACAAATCTGAAGATATTAATAATTTATTGGATATAGAAATTCGAAATCGTGAAAAGGAACTTCCTAATGAAAAGATTAGAAATATTAAGTTTCAGCTTAAGAAATGGATTAGGAAACGATATATTATCGAACAATTATTTAAAGGAAAATGCGTTGGATGCGGTAAAATTACTGTAAAAAATAATCTTGGTGCTCTTTGCATCCATCACAAAACGCTATCTGATAATAATATAAAATGGCCGAAAATCGCTCATTTAGATTGCGAAAATATTGCCAATATATTAATGAAAGAAGATTGTTCTTGTTTATGTATAAATTGCCATGCTTTGATACATTCGACTGGTTTTGTAGAAAATGCGAATGAAATTCTTGGAGATGAATATGGGCAAATGGTTAAACAAAATTTTGAAAATATAAAAAACAGAATTAATGAATTTAATATCTGTAAAAATAAAAGTATAATTTCACCATTAAAAGTAAAATTTTCTTTTGGGCAAATTTGGAAAAAATATCTTATTAATATCCATAAATTAATTCAGGAAAAGAATTTTAATGAATTTACTGCTGATTAGCTAATAAAGAATCTTAATATTTATAAGGGAACTTTTACTCGCCCTAAAAATACATTAATAAAAAAAGGTTTAATTAGAATCTCTAAAGAAGGGTATAAACAATACAATTATTTATCAATTAACAACAAAAGGAAAGCAATTTATTGAATCTTATTTTAATGAATATACATAATTTTCCTTCTGTCGGTAAAAAATACTTGCCCTCGAGCGATATCTTCTGTCACACCTCGCATGCTTAAATCGAGATAATCAATTACTTCAATTTCTGGCAGAACAATATGTTTTCGAGCCTTTTTTTTTCTGTTAGTTGAATCTTATTTTTTAAAAAACCGTTTTTAAATATATGAATTAAAGTCTGGACACCATAAAATAACCCTTGATCAGTTTTAGAATAAGTTGCCACCATGTTATTCGAAATAATCAACCCATAACTCTCATCATCTTTAAGATTTCTCTCATTGATACGATTTTTTGATTGAATGTCTTTGAAAACTTCAAAAGTGCCAGAATATTCATATTTCAGAGCGCAAAATTTATCAAGCGCATCATTTATATCATCTAATATCAATTTAGATTTCTCTGTATTAAAAAAGTAAAATTCCGAATCTTCTTTTAATGAATATGCATAATTTTTTTTACCAAGAATAAGCTGTTGAGGTGGTGGAATCAAAATAGGTCTCTCTGAAGATAAATTCTCTAATTTTTCAAGATTTGTAATAATTAAACCCTTTAGATTTTTCAAGCAATTCACCTCATAATTAAATTCGTTATTTTATTTTTTTCATTTTCATTATATTTAATATTAAACGATTGACTAATTAAAGTATAAAACAATCAAATGAAATTATTAAAAAACATCAATAAGTGAAAAAATAAGATGTATGACTACAAAAGTTATAAAGATGTAGACCTAAAGGGTAAAAAAATTTTAATACGTGTAGATATCAACTCCAATATCGATACAAGCGGTTATACTCCAAAAATCAGAGGAGAATCACCAAGAATAAAAGCCATTATTCCAACTTTAATGGAATTAAAAGATTCTGCAATAGTATTAATGGCGCACCAAGGAAGGCCGGGCGGTAAGGACTTTACTTCTCTCGATATTCACACAGAGCAAATTAGAAAGAAAATTGATAGACCTGTTAAATTCGTAGATGATATTTTCGGTCCTAAGGCCGTTCAAGCAATAAAAGACTTGAAAATTGGCGAGATATTAGTTCTAGATAACATCCGAAAATGGGATACCGAAAATAAAAGTTTTAAGGATTTTGCCGAAGCTGAAGAAACTGAAATGGTACAAGTATTATCTCCATTATTCGATTACTTTATCGAAGATGGCTTCGGCGTAGCACATCGAGCACAACCAAGTATTGTTGGATTTAAAACATTATTAGCTGGTCCCTTAATTGTTAAAGAATTTGAGTATATGGCAAAAATTATTGAGAAGCCAGAAAAGCCAGTTGCCATGTTGATTGGAGGAGCTAAAGCTATAGGTAAATATAAAGCGATGAAATATAACTTTGAAAATGACAGACTAGATTACGCATTATGCAGTGGTTTAACAGCAATTCTTATAATGGAAGCGATTGGAATGAATATGGGCACTAAGAATAAAGATATTATTTCTAAGGATTTAGAAGCAAACAAAGATGACATTATTTCTACCTACAATAAATTTAAGGATAAGATAATACTTCCAAAAGATTTGGTAATTAAGGAGAATGGGGGCACGAAAAACATCTCAACCGAAGAAGCTGGTAAATACAACACAATTACTGGTGATATTGGTCCAAAAACCGTAAAAGAATTCTCTGATATAATTGTGAAATGTAAAACCATTATTGCTAATGGTCCTCCCGGAATTTTTGAAGATGAAGTGTTTAGAGATGGAACAAAAGCGATGGTCAAAGCGATGGCTGAGGCTTCATTGCAAAATAATGCTCTAACCGTGATTGGTGGGGGTGAAATGGGGTTAGCTGCTGAAATGTTTGGTTATGGTGATAAAGTCTCCTTCATTTCTACAGGTGGCGGAGCAATGTTAGAACTATTATCAGGAAAAGAAGTGCCTTTAGTTAAAGCCTTTAGAGAGAAGAAACCTTAAATCTAATTATTAAATATTTACTCCTTTTTTTGTTTTTTAATTGATTAGAAGATCTTAAAAAAAAATTAGTGAATAATATAAGTGCCAGTTTCATATCTTAAGAATTGACATTGGTTCTATGCTTGAAATGGGGATTATATTCGAATTTTTTCTTATAATTTGGGCATTATTTAGAATAATTTTATTTTTAGTTAAAGATAATACATCAGAAAAACAATAAATTTAAATAATTGAATTTGATACACTAGATCTAATACCTTTCTCTTTCGTTTCTAATTAAATCCTCAGCAGATTTGGTTAAATTAGATGAAAATGAAAAATTCTCCATTGAAATCAATTTATTAACAATTTTTTTTCTTAATTCTTCATCTGAATCTTCTTGCCATTCAAAAGGTACAGTTTCTTGTTGAAGCTTTTCAAGAAGTAACTTCTTAATCGCTTGACTCCGATTTTTATACCTTCCTTTTTTTACAAGATGATCAATTTTTTTTAAATCTACATCATCAATGCGAAGGGGAATAGTTGGCATTATGTATAATATTATTTTTTGTACATATAGATTTATTTATATATTTAATAATTGAATTTTTTTATTTCATTTTCTATTTTCAGTTTATTCCCAAGAGATTAAAGAGGTACGCTCCCATCCGAATACTTCTATAGTTTTTAAGTATTCATCATATGTGTCCTGGGAAATTATTTTATATATGAGATTTTTTAGCCTCATCCTCCACCATTAGGAGGAGGTTGGAATAAAACCGGAGCGAATATTACTAATATAATTACAATTATTATTATTGCCGCTATAATTGTACCTAAGATAATAAATTTTTTTTGTTTCCGTTTATCTGCAATATTTTGATCCATAACCATACACTTTATTTTTTAGACTTAATTAATCTAATTCAAATTATATATTTCTATTAAATTTTTATAAAATTACAATAACAAAATAATTCAATTATATAAGTTAAATTTAAATCAATGAGAGAGTATTGTAATGATTAATAAAATCGAATTAATGAATGATTTTTCAATAGAGATTGAAGATATTGATAAAATCTGCTATGATAAATCTTCCAAAATATTTTCTGTTGATCTTTTTGATTTTAAATTTATAGGTCTTTATAGAAAATCGACAAAAATAAGAAAAATCTTAGATGAGATCTATACTTTATTGAGAGACTTACCAGTAAAACGCAATGATCTTTTTCTTTTAAATTTAAAAAACTGGAAACCAATCTCTGAAAAAAGTAAAATAAAGCAACTGAATTTGACAAAAAATGATGAGTTTGTATTTGGAATAAGGTTTAATATTAATATAATCGATGAAAATATTGAACAGCATAAATTATTTAGAGATATTTTCCCTCACAAGATACCTTTTAATATGATTCTACAGAAATTCACAACAGATGTGGGCATAGATAATAGATCTTTTGAACTTTATGTAAAAGAAAAATCTATGGCTCAGTGGATTTTATTCGAGGATAATGGTGAGAAACTATTTGAAGATATAATAAGTGAATACGGAAATGTTTTTGAATTGCGAATTAAGAAATTTGAATTAAAAGAAGAAAAATATCTTGTAATATATTTTGAAAATAAGCTATTGCCAGAGCACGAACTTGTGCCATTCCCAGTTTTACCTACTTCGACTATAACTGATCTTTTACCCGAATTATCAAAAAAATTTAATATTCAACCACAAGATGTATCTATAACAGAAAAATATGGAACTATATTTTCACCAGAAGATTATATGCTACCAATTAAAGAATTGAAGGAAAAATATGGAGATACGTTTGATATAATTGAAATCCATTTTGCAGGTGGTGGTCCTCCTCCTCCAATGGAAAAAGATATGTTTGTAGAAGAAATTAAAGAGGAAGAGAAGAAAAAATTACGGAAAAAAGCATTACCTTCAACATTATCACGCCCAGCAGGTCCACCTAGATCTAAAGAAGTTAGTAAACAAGAAGTTCCTAAATTGGCTTCAGTGATGGCACCTTCTCTACCAGAA
>JAHLWH010000210.1 GCA_019058015.1 Promethearchaeota archaeon
TTATGAGCGATAACTATGATCTCGTGATACTTGATGAAATTGGAGTTGCTCTTGAAATGCATATAATCAAGATTGATGATGTAATGAACATAATTGAAAAAAAACCTGAAAAACTTGAATTAATTTTAACCGGTGGCCAAAAAATACACCCAAAAATAAAGGAAAGAGAAGATCTCATAACTGAAATGAAGATGATAAAACATTATTTCTCAACAGATGGAATACAAGCCCGCCTTGGTATTGAATATTAAAAATCTTACTAATTAACAAAATGCCATATGATAAACATACCTATTTAATATGGTTTTTAAGTTTCTCAATTATTCTAACTTCTTTTTTTTTGCTCCAAATTGGAAAATCACAAGCCATAAATATTTCTTTTTTTAATAACAACAATTATTTTCAATTTAATTCTACAAATGCATATAATATAATTGAATCCCAACTTAATTTTGGATTTCGAATTCCAGGAACTGAATCTAGTAAAAATTGTGGAGATTATTTTATTGAACACATGAATGCTATATCACCCACGCTTCCAATTTTTCAACATAATTTTAGTGTAAATACAATAAATTGTCGGAATTTTCTTATAACTATTAATCCCAATAATCCTCGCATAATAATCCTCGGAGCACATTATGATAGTAGAGCAATCTCTGAAAAAGATCCTACCGTAAATAAAAGAAATGAACCATGTCCAGGAGCAAATGATGGAGCAAGTGGAGTTGCCACACTCTTGGAATTGAGTAGAATTTTCTATGAAAAAAGAGAATCCCTAAATTGTTCAGTATGGATTTTGTTATTTGACGCTGAAGACCAAGGTAATGGAGCCTTGTCTGGTTGGGATTGGTGTGAAGGTTCAAAAAAATTTGTCGAAAATATTAACAATTATTATAATCCTGAAACCCAATCAATTGAAGCAATGATTTTGTTAGATATGGTTGGTGGAACAAATTTAGAATTTATTAATGAATTGAATTCGAATATGCTATTACTTGGTGAATTATTTGAAATTGGGAGATCTTTAGGATATTTAGATGCATTCCCTTCTAATCCGGTATCTAGCGCAATAACTGATGATCATTTACCTTTTAAAGAACTTGAAATACCAGTCGCTGATTTAATTATTAACTTTTGGAGTCCATCAAGTCCCTGGCCTTATCATCATACAACATCTGATAATATCACATATATTTCACAAGAGAGTCTTGAAATAACAGGAAAAACAATTGAAAAATTTATATATAATCATTATTTAAACAGCCCCGAATATGAAAATGACTCAGGAAATTATCCTTGGAAAGATATCAATGGAAATCTCAGTTTAGATTTTATATATTATATTATTTTTTTTGTATTAATTGTTGGAATAGGAATTTCACTAATAATTATCAAAAAGAAAAATAAATTTCAAAAAACTAAGAATAAGATAAAATTGAAATAATTCTAATTATTATGATAAATTAAAATTGTATTTGTTATCCTTTAAATTCCAGAAATTAAATGTATATTTAGAATGAAATAATTGTTGAGATTATGGAAAATAATAAAAAGATTTCCAACTCTGAAAACGGAGAATTGAAGAAAAAAAAGTTATCTAAAAAAATCATAATTGGAATTATTATTATCGTAATTGGATTTGGAAGCCCTTTTATTATAACTTTTTTAATGCAAGCCATTCTTCAAACTCAACATCCACTTGTAGTAGTAGTATCTGATTCTATGAATCCAGCAATTTATCGAGGCGATTTATTGATCTTGCAAGGAAAAAATCCCATAGACGTCGTAAATGGAACAATCACGGGAAAAGAAGGTGATATAATTGTGTATGATGCACATGGGGTATGGGATGGATGGCCAAATGGTCAAGTTCCAGATGAACCAATAGTTCATAGGATAGTAAATAAATGGTTTGATAATTCTACGGGAAAATGGATGTTTTATACTAAGGGAGATAATGATGTTACAAATACTAATATTGATCCACCTGATGGATATTTTCAAGTTGATTATAAATATCCAGTTCCAGAAGATAAAATACTTGGAGTTGTTATTGGACGAATCCCTTCTATTGGTTATGTAAATATTTTCTTATCAGAAAATAATCTATTTCTATATCTAATAATCGGGATTCTTGGCACTTTATTAATAATTTCTGTTATATGGGATATTATAAACCCCGAAAAAGAGAAAGAGAAAGTAAAAGAGTCTAAACTTATAAAGAAAAAGGATAAGGAACGACAATTAACTTCTGAAAAAATTATAATTCAAGATGAATTTGAGGAATAGAACACTAAATTTTTTCGAATTTTTTTAGATATATATAGTTCTAAAAGTAAAATTTTAAAATTATTATGCCTTTTTTGAATATAATGTTCTTTTGAACATTATTAATTGATTAATAACAGAAAAATCTCTGCATACGCAGAATTTCTATTAAACAATAATACAAAAAGTTAAAGAGAGGTTTAAAATGGCTAATGATCAATCCAATCAGAATAATGTGTTTGTTGGAAGACGCCCCACAATGAATTATGTAATGGCAACAATGATGGTACTTAACAGAGGCGATGAATGCACAGTAAAGGCACGAGGTAGAGCAATTTCTCATGCTGTAGATGTTTGCGAAATCCTTCGCAACCGATTTTTAAAGGGAACAGAATACGGAGATATTATCTTGGGCACAGAGGAATTAGAAGGTGAAGGTGGGCAAAAAAATAATGTAAGTTCCATTGAAATTACATTGAAACCACCAAAATAAAATATCTAAACTAGAAAACGTCGTTACATCGACAATACTTATCTACTTTTTTTTTTTATTTTCAATTAAAACAATTATCTATATTGAATCAGTTTGTGTTAGAAACTCTTTTTTTTCAAATAAGTTAAAGCATTTTTAACAAATAATAATTTTAAAATTCATTAGATTATTTCAAAAAATATTGCTTTAAAAGGATTTGAAAAATTATGTTAGAAGAAAAATATAAAAAAGCCGCAAGAATAATTGTGAAAGCTGGATTTCTTCCTTTTCCAATTAGTGACACTTTACTTGAAATATTGAAGATATTAATTAATGAAAATGAATTGGATTTAATTTTTGCTTTTAAACGACAAGTTTCTCAAACTATGGAGCAATTAAAAAAGAGTAGTAAAATGAAAGAACAAGAAATAATAAAAAATATAGAATCTTTAGCCAAAAAGGGTTTAATTTTCGATCAACCAAGTTCTAGAGGTATTATGGTTTATAGATTACTACCTTTATTGAATGTTGGCGTTTTTGAATATACTTTTATGAAAAAGCTTGAATATTCAGAAAAGGAAAAGAAATTTGCACTCTTATTTGAGAAACTATTTAGTGAATATAAAGAGTTCGTTCAAGATAATTACGATGCAATTGAACCCTTTCTTCAGACCATGCCTCCTGTTGATCGTACAATTCCAATAGTAGAAAAAAATGTTGAAGGAAAAGATATTCAAATATTGATTAATGAAGAATTAGAAGTACCCACGGAAGAAGTTATCCTCGCCCAGAATGTTGCAGAAATTATTAACAAATTTGACGATATTGCAGTTGGACATTGCTATTGCCGACATCATAAAGATTTACTGGGCGATTCATGCAAAATTAATGCACCGCGAGAGAATTGTTTCACTTTTGGAAAGTCAGCTAGATTTACTACTAAACAAGGTTTTGCTAGAATGGTTACAAAAGAAGAGGCATTAAAAATATTAAGGGAGGCTGAAGAAAATGGATTAGTACATAAAGCATTCCATCCACATTCAGATATATCTAAAGCTGAAACTTCAATCTGTAATTGTTGCACTTGCTGTTGTGAAACTTTTGATCAATTTAGGAAAGGTGCTTTGCCTATAATTAATGTAACCAATTACTTATCGTGTGTGAATCCTGATCAATGCACAGGTTGTGGAACATGCATAGAAAAGTGTCCCATTGGTGCAATGTCAAGAAATGATGATAATATTGCTGAAGTAAATGAGTCCAATTGTATTGGATGCGGAGTATGCGCTCATTTTTGCCCAGAAACAGCTATATCCTTGTTAGAAGGGAGAAGAACTGTTTATATCCCTCCTCCAAGATTAAAATCTTAATTTTTTTAAATTAATTTTTTTTTATTTTTAGGAGATGATATCTACAAATCCAATTATTTAAAATTTTACAGGTTGATTTTTCCTTCTAAAGATTATTATTTAGAAAGGAATCATATAAAATTAATAAAATTGTGTTCTCAATTTAGATATTAATTGTCCCCGATCTAAGACTTGGATACCATTATTTTTTCCGTATTTTTCTGAAAATTCACTAGATTTACTACAAATCATAACTCCACCTTCAATATCTTCAACATCCTTACAAGCTTTGTGCAATTGACGGATCTGAGTTATTGAAATCTCTCGTTTCCAGTCTCGAATAAAGACTCCAAATTTTCCTCCATTGTCTAATATTAATGCATCAAATTTCCAAATTTTTTTTGATTTACCTCGAAATGTTTGTTCTTCATCTATATATCGATAATTCGCAGAAAATAATGTTTTTGCTAATTCCCGCAGGTTTTTATCTATTAAATCCAATTCACATACACATTTTTTTATTTTTTAATGTAATATTGAGATGGTATCTAAATCTAGACTATTTTTAAAAAATATTTAATATAATATAATATCTACACAGTATATGTATTTTTGTCGGATTGCTATTTTTTATTAATCTAACTTATTTAATGAATGATCTCTGTTATTTGAATCAATTTTGTTCAGATAATTTTCAAAAATATCATTAAAATCTTTTACTAAATTATTTGCTAAGACTTTACATCTATTAGAGAATTCAATTTTTTCTATATCTGTATCTCGATATCTCTCGATTGAAAGTATTTTTGCTAATTCTCTCAGATTTTTTTCTTTTATGTCCAATTTACATCAACAATTTACATTTTCTTTTTTTACAATATATTATTTAGAAAGTATCTAAATCTAGATTAGTGGAATATTTAATACATTGTGATATCTGGGAATTATAAAAAAAGATAAAAAAAAGTTTAACCTTTATTGTTTAAAAAAAATCACTAATTTTTATTAGTGGATAATCTCCATTATTAGGGCTAAATTTTTCTAAATATAAATCCAAGATACTTCTAAAAAAAATTATTATATTATTTGCGACTACTTCACAAATATTGTTACAATCAAAGTAATTATTAGGAAGTAGGGGACATCTTGGATTAAAATTTTTACAATATTTTTTCATTTGGAGTGAAAATCCTTCTGCTCGAAGTATCTTAAAATAATTCCATGAGTCTTTGAATCCAGCAAACTCATAGGGCTTTAATTCTTGAAGTCTCTCTTTTAAAGATTTTTCATTGAATTTGAATTTTAAACGGTGTTTTATTTTTTTCAATTCAATAACAAATTCTGCTTGGCTCCAATTACTATACACTTGGAGTAAAGCTTCGGCTTTTATAACCTTTTCAGGCGAAATTATTTTCCAACCATCAGCTCTTTTACATTTAATATTTTTATTTTCAAAATTATCAAAATTGGTTGGGTAAATCCAACACTGAGGTGGTTTAAGATCTGTAGAATAGAGCTTACATCCATTAAGCTTTTTATCAAAAAATGCGCATTTTCCTGTTTTATCATCAATCCGTATTTGAAATGAAAAAACATCTCCTCTTATGAAATCTTTTTCAGTTCCCAATCCTTGACTTATAATTTCTTTAGCTAATATTTTTGGAATATCGATAAATATAGAGCAACAATCAGCATGGCAAATACTTGGATCTGTACAATTTGGACCGGTTATTCCCTCTTCCATTAATTTATTATAATTCCTTATAATTTCTAATACATCTACTTTAAGGATATCTTGATTTTCTCCTCTGTATAACTCATCTACTTTCAAATTTTTTCATTTATTATGATAAAATAGGATTAAGCAAACACATAACAGTAATTTCTAATATCATTCAAAACGTGTCGAGATTATATTTATTTTGTTTTTTAAATTTAAAAAGGATTTATAAATTTATTAAAGAATTACTATAAATTATTTATTAAATAATTTATATTAAATCTATAAGTAATATTATACAATACCCCCAATTAATCAAAATTTTAAGGTATAATTATAAATGAGGGATATAGAAATAAAAAAAAATTTATTAATCGTAATAGATATAACCGAAAAAGAAAATGCCGTTCTTAATGATTTAGGAAATGTTAAGGAAATAAGTGGAAACGGCAAATTAATTATAAAAAATCCGTCTGATAAAAGTCGATTGTGGAATATTACATGTGATCTAAAAGAAACGGTAAAAACTTCATTTTCTGCACGTGAAATAAAAATAGATACTCTAGACCCGTTAAAGGATTTTTCTTCCGATTATACAATTTCAAACATAAAAGAACCTCTTTTAACAATTGCTGAAAAATTCGATACTTTATCAGATTTTTCAGATCGTGAAAATAACACGTTTTTATTTGCTCAAGACACTAAATGTCAGTTAAAAATCCATTTAACAAATCAAATAAGTGGAGATATTATCAATATTAAACTTATTAAAGAGATTCCTTCTATACTTAAAGATATTGAACTCGTTCCACCTAATAATGGAACAGCTTCAATGAAAGAAGAAGAAGGTTCGAATAAAATATTTTGGGAATTAAACTCTTTAGGTGTTGGTCAATCGGCTGAATTAGTAGTAAATTGTATTGGATTAGCAAATTCCGTAGAAATGCAACCACTTGGAGAAATAAGAGCTACATATCTAGTAAACAATAGAATATTAACAATGATTGATCCAGATATAGTTGCAATAACAGATTCGATGAGTGGAGTAACAAGGGATGAAGGTAGTAAACCAGGGGTATGGGATTGTAATGTTGAATTTATTAATGAATCTGAATTTCAAATAAAGTTAAATGATGTAAGAGTAGAACATAATATTATTACAGGTAAAGAAATTGTAGTAGCCCAAGCACCCGGAAAGATTTTAAACAGAGATCAAGCATGGGATTATGATTTCATTGTTGAATCTAAAGAAGTCCCTCAATTAGAACCAAGTTTCGAATTCACTACTTTATTTACAGCAATAAAAAGAGTTGAGGGAACTATATATAAAGAACCATTATATTATCCCGTTCTTCGGGCAGAAGTATCAAAAGAAATTAAACCAAATGAGGTAGGAGCTTATGCAAATACTGAAATGGAAATTGTTAACACTATTTTTAATAAAGGATCAGCTCAAATCGATAAATTACTGATTACAGATGAAATAACCGAAGATTTTGAACCTCCAGACCTGAATTTAATTAAACTCTTTGCAAAAACTGGTGGAGAATTAAAAGAAATTTTCGGTAATGAATATGTTAAGGTATTTCAAATTACCCCGGATGATAAGGACTTAACAAAATCTCATAGAATAGAAATTGAACTATTTAATATGGCAAATGACTTATCATCAGATAGTACTTTAGAAATATCATATCCAATAATTGCTAGAAATCCAAAACCTGATAAATCGTATCAAATTCCAATTACTGTTCAATTAAATACGAAAATTGAAGGAAAACCCTATATTATTGCCCCAAGTGAAACACCGGAAATAAAAATTAAATATATTGCTAGAAAATTTAAGACTCTTAAAAGTATTAAGCCAGGTAGTGCAGCAGGGGAATTTATTGTGAGTATTCAACTCCAAAATCAAGGAAATGTTGAATTGGAAAATATTCTAATTAAGGATAAAATTCCGGTAAATTTTGAATTGATAAGCTTTTCTCCAATGGAATTGAAATATGAGTTAAATAAGATTGAAAATGAATCTGAATTAGTTGTAAGAATTGTAGAGTTAAAAGCTGATACTGTATTGAAGATCGAATATCAATGTTCTGGAATCGGTGAATACCCACGATATGAACCAGTAGTTATTGTTGAAGGAAGAAAAGACAATATTTCTAAGCCAGAAGAAAAGACTGAACCAATAGTAAGTAGTACACCTGAATCATCAATAGGTTCATTTGCGGAAAGCTTATCATTCTCAATTAAATCACAAATTATTGATGAAATCATTAATCTTGAGAAAAAAATAACGCCTGGATTAAAATCAGTGGATGTTGCCAATATGATTGAAAAATTGAGAGACTTTATTGCTAATATTGCGAGAGTTGGCCCCTTTATTCATGAAATTGGACAAATTGCAAGAGAGTTTAAAGATCTAGGAGAAAAAACCATTGTTGGTGAATCTCACGACAAAATTACCAAAAAAATCAAAGAATGGAAAGTGAAATTTTTTTAAAAATCTAATTCTTATATATCTATTTTTTTATTATTAATTGAAACGAAGTTATAGAAAGCACAGATTTATTGCTTTTTATTCATCATCTGCTTTTGGAATTTTGGGAAGTGTCCTTCCAGAAACTTTAATTATTTTAGGTTTAGTTTGATTATCTTTAGTTGTTCCTAAAGTGTCTTTCTTTGCACTCGATGTCTTTGGTGTAGCCTTTTTAGCTATTGTTTTAGTTGTGGGTTTTTTAGTTGGTGTTTTAGTGGTTGTTTTTTTAACTGATGTTTTAGTAGTTGTTTTTTTTACTGCTGTTCTGGTTGCTATCTTTTTAGCTCTTATTGGAGTCTTTTTATCTAAAGTTAGTATTTCAATCCCTTTTATTATTGCACGTTCCTCATCAATATAAACCTTTATCTTATTGTTTTCTAGTTCAATTATTCCACTAGGAAATTTTTTAATTCTTTCCCACTCAGTATCCTCAACTTCTTTTCCAAGAACTGAGGTTATCTTAGAGACCGCTCCATATAAATAATTTCCCATTATGATATTTTGCCGTTTATATCCAGCTGGAATATCATTTTTTAAAATTTCAATTAAAATTTTTTTAACTTGATCTTGAGAAAAAGACGATTTTTTAGTAGCGTATCTAGGACTTATACTTGACGGAGTTATCGGAATAGGTTTAGCTGTTACTTTTTTAGGTGCTCGAGGTATAATATCAAGAGAAACTAAAGTAGATTCCATTGCATTCCCATCAAAGCTACCTAAAGCCGGGGAATAATAATCTGTACTTTCTATTTTTTTCGAAACTGGAGATGCATCCACGATTGTCCCCTGAATATTTCCATCTCTTTCTATATTTCTAATATATTTCATATCTGGTAATCTTTCAGTTACTTCCATCGATTCTAGACCAAATACATTTAAAAACTCAACTAACTCATCCCCCTGATCAATAGATTTTATTATACATCTATGAAGTCCTGCTGACCTCATTAACTCGTTTTGCAGTCCTTGGGCAACTCGCGAAGAAATAAACCGCTTCCGAACTGGGGACTTAGAACCTTTCCAAATATAAATTCTCCTTATATCTTCCCTCACTATCACAAATACCCGGTTAGGATCTAAAATTGAGCCTAATTCTTCAGAAGATATATTCAGTTTATTTCTAGTTCCATCATCCAATAATTCAAAAGCCATAAATTCCTTGTATTCAATCATCATTCTTCTTTATACTTGTCTCAAATTAAAAATAACTTTCTTTATAACCTTATGATAAAATCTCTCTTATTTGAATATGTTTGTTTTTAATATTGCATAAATTTACAAAAACTAATATAATTATATAATATCTATATATATTTTTATCCCTCTTTATGTTTAGGATTAATGCAATGAGATAATAATGATCTATTCAAAAATAAATCAATAATAATAATTAAGCACTCGTCTAGCAAACAAAATGGGTTAATTTATTCAAAAGAATTAATACAAGTTTAACAATAATTATATAAATCTTTATTCTCATATTGTTATTAAATTAAATTAATTAATACAATTATTAAAAAGGTTTGAATAAAATGGGAGCTAATTTTTGCCCAAGTTGTGGTGATCCTTTACAACCTGGTCAGAAGTTCTGTGAAAAATGTGGTGCTAAAACTGATGAGTCTGCACCAACACCTTCTCAAACTGAAAGTGTTACCAAACCCGCACCGAGTGGTGGTCTCTTCGACATTAACCGAAACTACTATGTCTTGAAAGAAAAATACTGGGATTGGGGATCTGGTGATATTCTTGATGAAAAAGGGCAACCTATCGGAAGGATGCACCGTAAAATAATTTCACTTAGAAGAAAAGTTGAGCTTATGGAACTTGATGGAACTATCCAGGCAACAATTCATGCTAAGATTGTTAGTGCAAGAGGAGCTCAAGATTTAAAAGATCCAGAGGGAAATATGATCGCCAGAATTAAAAAAGCATTTTTAAGTGTTTTTCGCCCTAAATTTTTCTTAGAATCTCCAGATGGAGAAAAATGGTATGAAGCCCAAGGAAAGTTTATGGGGTGGAGTTATAAAGTCAGAAATTTTAAAACTGGCGAGTTAGTTGCAGAAATCGAGAAAGCGGATAGGTGGAGGGACATTTTCTTAGGCGGTCTGTTCGATTTTAAAGATACATACGCCTTACGGATTCACGACAATAAAACAGACAGGCGTATCTTGCTTGGATTCGTCTTAAGTATTGATAACGTTTTGCATGACAAATAATCTTAAGAAATTCTTTTTTTTTTTAATTTTTTTTTCTAAAACAGTGATAAAATTGGTCTCATTTTTGGGAATTCGATTTTACTAGAACTATTTATTCAAACCTAAAGTAATTATTGAAAGATATTTTATGTTAATTAAAAAGATATTTATATGAATAAGTAGAAATTATAATAGGTTTTTTACAATGAGTATGATTCGTCTCTTAAAATTAAAGGATTACATCACTCTTTCAGGGACAATTTGTGGGATTTTTGCCTTAATGGTTGGAATTATAATTAACGATTTAGCAATGGGATTTTTTTTAATTATGATTTGTCAAGGGACAGATCTACTAGATGGTTATGTAGCTAGGAAACTGAAACAAAAAAATAAAATTGGAAAAGAGATAGATTCATTAAATGATTTATTTTGTTTTGGAGTTGTACCTGCAATGTTAATTTTTATTGGTTATTGTGATGATTTACCCTTTGAATTAATATTTTATATTCCAGCCGTTATTATTTTCATTTTGTGTGCCCTACTTAGATTAGCAAGATTTAATATTATGGATGCAAAGGGATATACAGGAATAGTATCTCCATTATCCTGTTTAATGGTGACCTTCTTTTTTTATATTGATTATTTTAGTATTCAAACTTTTGAAGAAAATAATTTTATTTCAATTTGGGTTCAATTACTATTTCCATTTTTATTAGGATTTTTGGGCTACTTAAATATTACAACTTTTATTATATATGGTGAAGAGATAAAGAAAAAGTCTGGAAACTTAAAATATGTCTTTATTGTCGGAGGCATTCTCACAATCGTAATCGGTATAATTGGACTAACTTTTCCAAAACAGTTAGCGGCGTTACCGATCTTGTCTTTATTTATATTTGTCTTTGCTTTAGGATGGGGTTATATTTGTCTTGGATTTAAAAATTATCTAAATTCAAGAAAGAATATAAAAAAGGAACTTAATTCAACTAATTAATATTTATGAAAAAACTTAATTTTTTAATCTTTCAATCCAATTTTTGATTCGACTTTGCAGTAATTTTTGTAGATCCTCATCAAGCTTTCCTTTATTTTTGAGATCTGTTATCCAGCGTCGAATATCATTTAAAACAACAGAGAAGCCTTTATTTTCAAGAATATAGTCATTTAATTCTTCTAAATGTTTTGCAATTTCACTTCCATTTTTCGTATCTAATTCTTCCAAAATTGCGATAAATCGAGAGCCAATCTCAGTAATCTCTCCTTCTAGAATTCCACTTTTAAGAATTTCATCTTTAATAGATTTCAATGGTACTTTTTCTTCCTTTTTACCAGCATCTTTAATAAGTTTTTCCTTCTCTTCAATAAACGATGAAACTTTATCGATCTCTTCACCTACCGGTTCTTTTTTTTCATGAATTTCTTGGGTTGGAAGTGTAATCTCTATTTTTTCAATTTTTTCTACGATTTTAATTGGCATTTGTTTTGTTTTTTCAAGTAGAAATTGGAATGCTTGATTATTTTGGTGAAGTGGAGAAGACATAAAATTAAAGACGTTTGCTAATAATTCAAATATTTTTTGACTAAGAGATTCATCGAAAATGGCAAACTTTTCCTCTTCTTTTTCTAAGACCATTTTAAAAGTTTTCTCTTGATCATTAACAGTTTGTTCATATTCGTAAATTAAATCAAATAAACTCATTCGAATCTCATTTTCAATTTTCTCAACTTGAGAGGATATTTCATTAATATTTTGCTGTAAGATCTCTGAATTTTTTGTAAAAATATCAGGTAATTTTTCATTGTAACTTTCTTTAATTTTATTAATTTTATTATCAATAATTTTATCTACTAATAATTTTATATCGTTCTGCTTTTTTTTAAGATTAAATTCTTCGAGATTTTCCATAATTTCTTGCTTTATATTCTCGATTTGTTTTACAAAATTTTGAAAATGTAAATTGAAAACGTTCTCTACCATTTCATAAAATTTACCGGTATTGCTTAGTAATAGATTTAATTCAGGAATTAATGAAACTCCATCTTCATAATCCGCTTTTATTAAACTTAAATTTCCTATAATTGTGGTTTTTGCTTCTTGAAAATTCTTAATATAATTTTTTAAATTTAATAAAAATCCAGATTCTTCTTTAATCTCATTAAAAATTTTGGATATTTTATCAGGTAATTCATTTGCCATTTGATTTGATTTAGCATCAAATTTCTTATAATAAGTTATAAATGCACGATATGGGGGTATAGCATAATAATAGGGTGTAATTTCCTTGGAAGATTCTAAGTTAGAAATACACAACCCTTTAGTTAAAAGCTCTTCGATTAAATTTTTATTTAATTCTTCATTTGTAGTTTCTGTAATTGATGAGATTTCTTCCATTGTTAATGGGGATCTCCCAATAATTTTTAAATAAAGGTCAAGACTATCATGTGAGAGATCTAATTCATTTAATAATTGAGTTAAAAAATCTTTATCATTATTATTTGCCATAATCAAGCACTATTAGTGAGTAATGATTTTTATAATATTTGATTTGATTTTATATATTTGTTTGTAGTGTTGATTAATAGTTCTAAAATTATATAAATTCTAAGATTCTTATAAAATAATATAAAAAAAGATATAAGTTAAAAATGTGAGTATTGGTAATAATGGATATTGATGAAATATCAATTGGAACTGAAGCAACTTTCCTTCCACCTTTTGAAAATGGCATTAAGACGGTAAAAAGACTTGAAGAAACTGGGTATGCTTCTTTATGGTGGGCAGACCACTTGATGGGTTGGATACCCGAATCTATCTGGACTCCAGATATTATTAATGTAGCAGCTTATCAGAAAACACCCCACTTCTTCTTTGAAGCTTATACTACGATTGCCGTTGCGGCTTGGAATACCGAAAGAGTAAAATTGGGCACATCTGTTACTGAAACTTTTAGGAGACATCCTGCTGTACTTGCACAGTCCTTTTTAACTTTAGATCATCTCTCTAAAGGCAGAGTAATTCTTGGTATCGGAGCTGGTGAAGGTGAAAACGTTATTCCATATGGAATTGAATGGAATAAACCGGTGAGTAGATTGGAAGAAGCGATTACAATTATTAAGCTTCTTTGGAAAAATGATAAAAAAGTGGATTTCGATGGAAATTTCTGGAAACTAAAAGATGCAATTCTTGCAAGGGGTGCATATAAAGATTGGTAATATCATGAAAACTGGATTGGGGCACACAGCCCTAAAATGCTTGAATTAGAAGGAAAAATAAGAGATATCTACTTCCCTTCAAAA
>JAHLWH010000211.1 GCA_019058015.1 Promethearchaeota archaeon
ATATTAGAGCATTAAGAATTTTTTTTATTTTTTTATATTGTTTTTTATAAATTGATTGATACTTTAAAATTAACATGGAAATTTTTATTAGTTATTCTTGCCAAGTTAATTAAGGTAAATATGAATAAACATAAGAAATAATATCAGTAAAGACTAAACAGAATATCATATGAGGAAAAAAAATTTAATCTATAGTTGAGTGATTTTTTGAGAATAGGCGGAATTATTGATGTATCCACCAAAGATTGGCCTAAAAAGGTAGTTTCTGTAATTTTTACTATAGGATGTAATTATAAATGCAAATTTTGCCATAATAAACCGTTATTAGACCCTACTGCTGGAGAGGATTGGAATGTTAATTCAATAAGAAATAGAATAGAAAAAAATTTTTTAGTTGATGGAGTCTCAATAACAGGAGGAGAACCAACTTTACAAAAAGATATAATTCACCTTTGTAAAACATTAAAAGAAATTAAGAAATTAGTAAGTTTAGATACAAACGGATCACATCCAGAAATAATTAAATTGTTATTGCCTTATGTTAATCGAATTGCATTAGATTTAAAAGCTCCACTAGAATTAAATGGCAATAGGTTAAAACAAATAATTATCACTAATTTAGATCCTCAAAAAATAAAAGATACAATAAAAATCGTTCAAAGTTCAAAAAACATTCAATTTGAAATAAGAACAACTTATGTAAAAAAATTGCATACTCCAGATGATTTAAAAAGTATTATAAATTATTTAAAAAAAATTGATTTTAATGGGGATTACGTTATTCAACAATATCAATATTCAGATGGTGTTGGAGAAAATTATAGGGAGCTATTTGAGGAGCCTCCATTTGAAGAAATTAAAGATATATTAAACAATTATGAAAATTTACCATATAAAATATATGTAAGAGCCAGAGAAATTGGATATAAACAAATAATTTAAAAAAATTTTAGGTGTTTAAAATTAGCTTGGATAAGTGGTTAAAAGAACAATCTAAAAAGAAGCAGCCAAAAATTAAAGAAGTAAAAATAGATTCGGCGGATGAGGAGCCAAAATCTAATGAAAAGAAAATATTGATTAAAAAAAGTCCTTTGGGTAAGCTTCAAAAATTCAAATTGAAATGCCAGAATAAAAAATGTGGATATCAGAAAACTATTGTTAAAGTGAAATTAACTGAAAAAGATGAATTATGCCCTAAATGTTCCAAAACTATGAAAATAGAGAAATTATGATTATTTTAAAAACTGATAAAATTAATCTTCCTTTTTCTTCTTAGTTAACTGGGTCAATATATCCCAACTTGCCTTACTTTTATCCTCTAAATCAAGTTCCTTTAATTTTTCCCGCTCTTTATCAACTTCTTCTTTACTTATACCTTCTTCTTCATTTTCACTCATATTAGACACATTGATTTTTTTGTATTCTTATGAAAGTATTTGATCTTTAAATTAATAAAGCTTTTTAATAATTTGAATTTGTTTAAATAGTAAAAATTGACATATCTAATTAATACGTTGAATTCCTAAGTTTTAGCAAAAAATTTCAGTTCAGATTCTTTCTTATTTGATTTTTTAATATATAATCAAAAATTACTAAATCATCTAACTGATATGAAATTTTAAGATTATATCTAAAGATATTATAACATGACTGAAAGTGTCTACGATTGGGATATCTTATATAGAAAAGATCAATTTTTTAAATCCAAACCCGTATTTCAATCAAAAAAATCAATTAAATATAATAAAAAGTTAGGATTATCTCAAAATACTATAGATAAGGCTATTTCTTTTTGGAAAAAACAAAATCTGGAGAAATAAAACCTCGGATTTTTAGATACTTTTCTAATTTTTAAATTTTCACAAATAAAAACATAAAATTTTTTATGTTAAAGGATTAAATATTCTAAATAAAATTTAATATTTTTAATTATTTTAGAATTATATAATTAAATCCTTGAATTGTTTAAAAGTATTTAAGAACATGATTAAATATGCCCAGTTGTGAATTTTGCGGTGATGAATTTCCAGAAGTTTTTGAATGTGAAAAATGCCATAATAGGTATTGTTCCTATCATTTAGAACCTCGAATGCACGATTGCACTTCAATAATTGGGGTTCACACGACCTCAGTGGCACCCCCAGTTTCATATAGTACGCCTCAACAACCGTCTCAGCCTCAACCTGTTTATAGTTCTTCTGTCACTGATTCAAGTATTCATGATAGGGGCAGAACAGACGGAAGTTTCACTTGGTATCATCAAGAGAGTCAAATACCAGAAAATGCTTTTGATCCAGATTCCGGTATAACATTTTCGGGGATTTTATGGCAAAAAAAGTCGGAATTTACTCATTTTGTCATCGGAGCGGCTTTAATTTATGTAATTGGTTTGATTAGCTTTTTCCGTCGCGAACTAGCTGAATCGGGTTTATTATGGACAATATTTCTACTTGCTTTTTTTTATACTACATCCTTTCTATTTCATGAGTTAGGTCATCGACAAGTTGCAAAACATTATAAAATGCAAACAAAATTTAGATTATTAACATTTGGAATGGTATTAACATCATTTGGTCTAATCACGGGTATTTTTACGTTAATGGGAGATATGAATTTTCCAATCCTAGCCTTACCCGGCGCTGTAGTCGTATTGGGATTAGAAGAAATAAGTGACAGAACAGGAAAATGTAAAATGGCTGGTCCTCTTGTTAACTTGATCTATGGCTTAATTTTATTTATATCATCATTATTTATTCCAATATATCCTTTAAATATGCTTGTTGCCTTAGCTGCGTTTTTCAATGCACAATTGGGGCTTTTTAATTTAATTCCAATAGGTATTTTAGATGGAGCTAATATATTTAAGTGGAAAAAGGGAGTCTGGATATTTTTAGTTGTTGCTCTCGGGATACTAGCAATTGTTGTGTTTAGTATAGTTTATACCCCGGAACTTTGTTTTGCATATTTTGGTAGTTAATAATATAATATATTAATGAGTACTTTAAATGGTGAAAAAAATTGGTAAAATGCTCATATTGCGACGAGAATATTTCTTTCCTTCCATTTAAATGTAAATATTGCGGAAATTACTTTTGCAAAAAACATCGCTTGCCCGAGAATCATGAATGTACATTTGAGTTAAAACATATACCAAGAT
>JAHLWH010000212.1 GCA_019058015.1 Promethearchaeota archaeon
AATCCTCATTGGAGATCTGTTGTGTACCTTCTAAACCCACAACTGTTGAGGTTTTTTTTTTATGCTCAATTGCTTTATGAACATTAAATCCATTTTTATTATAAATCCCTCCCTTTGTATCAGAAGCTCCAATTATCTTGCAACCAAATTCATCCTGTAAAATTTCAGCAACATGACTTCCAGCATTCCCAAAACCTTGAATCGCTATTTTTGCACCCTTTAACGAGATACCTGTTTCTTTTATTGCTTCTCTAATACAAAATGTTCCTCCTCTAGCAGTTGCACTTATACGCCCAACACTTCCTCCAAGCTCTAACGGTTTTCCTGTGATGACAGAAGGGGCTTTTATACCTTTGATTACTTCATATTCATCCATCATCCAAGCCATTATCTGAGGTGTAGTATATACATCTGGAGCAGGTATATCTATACGAGGACCTATGAACTCTGATAATTTTCTAATATATAATCTCGCAAGCCGTTCAAGCTCATTATTACTCATTTCTTTTGGGTTACAAATAACACCACCTTTAGCACCTCCTAAAGGTAAATCGACACAAGCACATTTCCATGTCATCAATGCTGCTAATGCTTTTATTAACGAAGAATTTTCATCAGGATGCCATCTTATTCCCCCTTTGGTTGGCCCTCTTGCTGAATTAAATTGACATCTAAATGCTTTAAAAGTTTTTAAACTCCCGTTGTCCATCCTCATTGTAAATTTTAATATAATAAGTCTCTCCGGTTCAGATAAAGCATTATAAATTTGTTCATCATATTCAAGTAATTCACACGCATGTCCCAATTGCTGCTGTGCAATTGTAAATGGATCCAAATTTTCTGGCGTTTTAAATTCTTTAAAATTATTAGTATAGGTAATTTCCATTTTTTATTTCCCCTTTTTGTAGTAAATTTACATTTTAAAATATTTCTTTATATCAAACTAATTCAACATTTCAACTCCTCTAACCTTAAATTGAATTAGAAAATCCTTGCAGAAAAAATCTGAATTCCTTCCTAATCGATCAGGATAATCTCCAAAATATTCCCTTATGGGATATAAACCCACATGACCTCTTAAAGTCGATTTTAAAATCTCATAAAAAATTGAATAATCGGTAATATAAATAAAATATATACCATATTCGTAAGAAATTTTAGCTCTAACTCTAACTCCCATCATACCTAAACTATATGTATATATTCTAAACATGGTCAAATTTTTTCCCTTAATTTTTAATTTAAACTGTCAAATATTGTTATTATTAAAAATAATTCTATATAATATAAAGTTTTCAGTATTTCCGACGAAATTAACATACATTTTTAGAAAAATATGTATAATTATGAAACTTTTCAAAATATTCTGCGAAATTCTAAATCTTTTTTAAAAAATAGTATTAAAATGCTAAAAATTTAAACATTTTTTAATTATTATCAAATTCTATATCATATTCGCCAAAAAATACTAAAAAAATTTTCCATTTTTGTAATAGAAGTCAATTCTTTACACTATAAGATGAGACACCTTATATTTAACTATTAACCAAATAAATGGGAATAATATGGGAAAACCCCCTTATTACAATTTCAGTTCTTAGTTTTAAAATATTGAAAAAGAAACATTAATTAATGAATCAAATAACAAACCAATTTTGATTTATTTCACTCCCAAAAGAAATAGATAAATTGAGTTAATAAATAATATTATTATAATTAATAATTTTCCAAAATTTCCTTTTTCTTCCTTCTTAACATAAGTGGAACAAAAAGAATAACAGCAATAACTGATATTAAGATAACTGGATTTGTCAAAGCGATTATTAACCAGCCGATAAATCGGATTTTCCCGCACAAAATTCCTAAAATACGATTTTATCGTTTTCAGTTGACCAGATCTCATTAACATATAAAAAAAATCCTATGAGATCTACTATTCCATTTAAAGCTGAAATTTTTTAAAAGAAAATGGATATTTCAATTTTATACATATAAATAACTAATATCTACAATAATTTATTATGTCGGAAACAAATAAAAAGTATGTACATTGTCCATATTGTAAAAGAAAAGTAAGAGCTAAACATAAATTTGATTGGCATTTGTATCTGATTTTCCCTATGGTAATCTACGTTATTGATATTTTGATAATTTTTTCTGATTTTGATCATTTTATATTGATATATGCAGTCAATATCATACTAATGTTAGTGTGGCTTATCGTAATAATTTATAAGGGTCTAAAAACGGCTATATGTCCAATATGTAATATCTATTTAATAGAAACTCCTCAAATCCCACCGCCTACACTTACTAAATTACCATCAGATCAAACAATATATGAAAAACAAAAATATTGCCCAAATTGTGGAGAAAAAATTCTATTAAATGCTCGATTTTGTAGTGGTTGTGGGGTTAGAGTTTTTTAAATAAAAATTAATTAAAAAGACTTGCACATGAAATGTCCATATCAGAAATTATTAAAAAATATGACATTTCAAAGGTCACTGTCTATAAGCATTGAAAGAACTGGAATATTAAATTATCATCTCAAAAATAATATTTTTTTTCTTTCTTTTACTAATATTTATTAGAATGGAAAAATATGTAGAATTTTATTTAAAACTAATATTGAAACAGAGTAAATGAAGTTAAAATGCAGTCCAATTGCAAATTTGTGTTTATAACGGGCGGGGTCATGTCAGGGATTGGTAAAGGCATTGTAACTGCTAGTTTGGGCAAATTATTTCAATTTCGAGGGTTTAAAATCTCTGGCGTAAAGATCGATCCCTATTTAAATGTAGATCCTGGAACACTTAATCCCATTGAACATGGAGAGTGTTTTATTACGGAAAAAGTTTGGGATTTTAAACCTGTTCCCAGTTCGAATGAATATATTTATAGAATATCAGAGATAGACCAGGATTTTGGCTCTTATGAAAGATTTTGGGGAGAAAATATTCATCCTTCTCATAATATTACTTCTGGACAAATATATCTATCCACAATTTTGCGAGAAAGAAAAGGAACATTTCTTGGAAGAACAGTTCAAATAATTCCTCATTGTACGAATATTATCAAGGATCGATTAAAGAAAATAGCAGAAGAGGAGGATTTAGATGTTTTATTAGTAGAGTGTGGGGGTACTGTTGGAGATATTGAATCTCAGATATTTTTAGAGAGTTTCAGACAATTAAGATTAGAATTACCAAAAAGAAGTACTGCTCTAGTTCATGTTACCTTAATCCCATATTCCAGTGTAATTAGGCAGCATAAAACTAAACCAACTCAACACTCAGTTAAAGCTTTACAGGCTGCCGGTTTGCAACCAGATGTTCTAATCGGTAGATCTAAAAAACCTTTAGATAATGAAATAAAGGAAAAAATTTCCTTATTTACAAATGTCCCAATTAATGCAGTAATCTCAGATCCGGATTTAGATGTGGTTTATGAACTTCCTTTATTATTTGAAGATCAAAAATTGGGAGATTATTTATGCGAGCTTTTAGATTTAAAAGCAAAATTGGTGACTTATAGTACTGTTAATAATTATTCTGAATGGCAGAAAACCGTTAATCTTTTTAAAAACACAAAAGAAACGATCACAATAGGCATGCCTGGAAAATACTTTAAAATCTCTGATTCATATATTTCAATAAATAGTGCATTAGAACAGGCTGCAGCTCATGAAGGGTTCATTGCAAATTTGAAAATGATTAATATCACAGAAGAAACAGATATTGAAAATGAATTAAAAGAATGTGAAGGGATATTATTAACACCCGGATTTGGGGAGCGAGCAATAGAAGGGATGATTAAAGCTGCCGAGTTTGCAATGGAAAATAAACGCAATTTCTTGGGCGTCTGTTTCGGGGCTCAACTGTTCTTCATTGCATTTTGCAGAAAATATTTAGGCTTGAAAAACGCAAATTCGACAGAAATAGACCCAAATACGCCCTATCCAGTTATTGATTTGCTTGAAAATCAGAAAAAAATCAAATCAAAAGGGGGCACGATGAGATTAGGTGGGCACAAAATAAAATTAGAAAAAGGAACTAAGTTGTATGAGGCTTACCAAAAAGAGGAAATCATTGAAAGATTCAGACATAGATATCACATTCAAGAACGATTTATTACCCAAGAAGCGAAAGAAAATGGTTTAGTAGTTTCAAGTAGAGATGAAACTGGAGAAATTATTAATAGTATTGAATTAAATCGTGAAGACCATTGGATGGTTGGGGTGCAGTTCCATCCGGAATTCAAAAGTAAACCGTATGCTCCCTCTCCTTGCTACACAGCATTCATAAAAGCATCAATTAAACATAAAAATAAAAAATAGGTTAATTTATAAATTAATTACCAATTTTTTATTAAATCTCTCTTACTACTTTAAGATATAAGATAAAGTATTTTTGCGTGAAACTTATGAAAAGAGAAGAAAAAATTGAAGAGATTCTAAAAATCATAAAAGATAAAGAAATTAAATTTGCAAGTTTAGAATTCACTGAAATTAATGGGATTGTAAAAAGCTTTGGAGTTAATATAAATCGAATTGAATCAATATTAAAAGAAGGGGAAAATTTCGATGGTTCATCAATTACTGGGTATGGCTCAATAGAGGAATCTGATATGGTTGCACTTCCAGATCCATTTACTTTTCACATCATTCCATGGAATTCACAAAAAAAAGATGAATGTGGATTTATTTGCGATATATATGAGCCTGATGGTAAAAGATTTGAAGGAGATCCGAGATATATTCTTCAAAATACTTATAAAGAAGTTCAAGAAATGGGCTATGAATTTATGTGTGCCCCAGAATTAGAATTTTTCATATTAAGTGAAGAGGAATCAATCAAGCCTAGAGATTTACGCGGATATTTTGATTATGACCCACATCTTATAGACGAAAAAATGAGAAGGGACATGGCTGAGTATGCGAAAGGATATGGAATTGAAATCGAAACATTACACCATGAGGTTGCAGAAGGACAAAATGAGATTGATTTCAAATATGATACAGCCTTAAAAACTGCAGATCATACGGTTTGGCTAAAAATGATTGTAAAAGTAGTAGCAGCACAATATAACTGTATCGCATCTTTTATGCCAAAACCTTTCCAAAATATCAATGGCTCTGGGATGCATGTACATCAATCTTTATGGAAGAATGGAGAAAATATCTTTTATGATGAAAATGATGAGAATCATATCTCCCAAACTATGAAATATTTTGTTGGAGGGCAAATAAAATATGGGAGGGAAATGTGTGCTGTTTTGTGCAGCTGGCCAAACTCTTATAAACGTTTAGTTCCCGGTTATGAAGCGCCAATTTATTTAGCGTGGGGTTTTAAGAATCGATCTCCATTAATTCGCGTACCAAGCTTTCCAACTAAGTCGGGAGCTCGATGTGAAATACGATGTCCTGATCCTGCAGGAAATCCATATTTACAATTTTCAGTGTTATTGGCAACGGGATTAGAAGGGATAAAGCAAAAGATTGAGCCACCAGAACCTAGTGATTTCAATGTGTATAAAATCTCTACAAAAGAAATGAAAAAAAGAGGAATTAAGGCACTTCCAGCGAATCTTTATGAAGCTCTTGAAGAATATGAAAAGAGTGAACTTATGAAAAGAGTTTTTGGTGATAGACCATTCAGAAATTTTCTCTGGGCTAAATTAGAAGAATTTGATTTATACAGGAAAGTTGTTTCTAATTGGGAATTTGATAGATATATCAAAAAATTATAAAAATTCTCAATAATTTTCATGAATTTTTAATATATTTTAAAATTTTTATATTATTGCAATTAATTTTATATATTCAATAAAATTGAAAAAAATAATCGAGCAAAATTCCCGCGCAGAACTTATCATTACAGGACAGAAATTTAATAAACATCATCTTTATGGGCCTATAATTTTAATAATTTTAATTCTATTGATTGTTTTTGCAAATGGCATTAACTCATGGTTAACTTCCCTTTAAAAATTAAAGTTTTCAATAAATCTTTAATTTCTTGTTAGATAATGGCTGTTTAGTTAATTCTTTAATCATTTTTTTAAATATATTAAATTTTTAAAATAAAGGTTAAACTAAACGCTTTGGATTTCATTAAATCTTGTTAAAACGAGTAAATTATTAATATTTTATTAGGATATAATTTATAATAAGAAAATATTAGTGATATCAAGCTAACAATATTAAGTAAATATCGCCTTATACAGAATAATTTTAAATTAAAATGGATACAGTTATAATTCTTGATTTTGGAGGTCAATATACTCACCTAATTGCTAGGAGAATTAGAGATTTAAATGTTTACTCAGAAGTCTTTCCTTACGATATTGATTTTAAAAAAATTAAAAGTATTGAACCTAAAGCGATAATATTATCTGGAGGTCCCAGTAGTGTATATTCGGAAGATTCTCCCAAGCTATCTGAGAATATTTATAAATTTATACGCCAGAATAAAATTCCAATTTTAGGAATTTGTTATGGTTTTCATTTCATAATTCACCATCTTGGTGGGAAAATCGAGCCGAGGGAAAATAAAGAATATGGAAAAACATTATTACATATTCTCGAACATAAAGGATTATTTGAACTTTTAAAAGACGAAGAAACCGTATGGATGTCTCATTTAGACCAAGTGATGGATATTCCTCCAGAATTTCAAGTTTTAGCAAGAACTGATAATTGTCCAATTGCAGCTTATGGAAGTGAAGAACTCAATATATACGGAGTGCAATTCCATCCAGAAGTAAAGCATACTATCAGTGGAGTTAAAATATTTTCCAATTTTTTATTTAAAATAGCCAAATGTAAAAAAGAATGGAAATTAGAAAATTGGATTGAACATACAATTGATAAGATCAGAGGAGAAGTAGGAGACAATAGGATTATTTTAGGACTAAGTGGAGGTGTAGATTCGTCAGTCACTTCAATTTTACTTCATAAAGCTATAGGGGATAAATTACATTGTATTTTTGTAAATAATAATTTATTACGTAAAAACGAGGAATTAGAAGTCCAAGAATTTTTCAAAAGAAAGTTAAAATTTAAAAATTTTCATTACATTGATGCAAAGAATTTGTTTATGGAGCACCTTAAGGGAGTATCTGATCCTGAAAAAAAGAGAATAATAATTGCAAATTCATTTATTGAAGTTTTTGAACAAAAAACTAAGGAATTAGAAACTAAATATCCAAATATTAAATTTTTAGCACAAGGAACAATATATCCTGATCGAATCGAATCTAAAGCTACAAGTAAATTTGCCTCAAAAATTAAATCTCATCATAATGTAGTCTTGCCAGAAAAATTAAATTTTGATATAATTGAACCACTTAAAGATTTATATAAAGATGAAGTTAGAAAAATAGGTATAGAACTTGGATTACCAGAAGAATTGATAAAAAGACACCCATTTCCTGGTCCTGGATTAGCCGTAAGGTGTGTCGGTTCTGTTGATGAGGAAAAAATAACTATGATAAGAGAAGCTGATCAAATAATTCAAGAAGAAATCAAAAGTGCCGGGATTTACGATGATATTTGGCAGATATTTCCAGTATTCCTTCCAGTAAAAACAGTTGGAGTTATGGGAGATCATAGAACATATGAATATATTTGTGCAATTCGAGCAGTTCAGAGCATAGATGGTATGACCGCTAATTTTGCTAAAATTGATTGGAATTTATTAGAACAAATTTCAACAAGAATTATTAATGAGGTTAAAGGATTCAATAGAGTAGTATTTGATATATCCAATAAACCTCCATCTACAATTGAATATGAGTAAAAAAAATATTGAGAAATGAGTTATAGAGGGATAAAATGCATTTAAAGAATGACCGCCCCGCAATTTTAATGTTTCAAGATGGAAGATATTTTGAAGGAATTGGATTTGGGGCTACAAAAAAGGTTTGTGGAGAAATAGTATTTACAACCAGTATGGTCGGTTATAATGAAACTATTACAGATCCCTCTTTTCATGAACAAATATGTATTATGACTTATCCCTTAATTGGAAACTATGGTGTTCCGGATTGGATAAAAGATGAATATAAAATACACAAATGTTTTGAGTCAGATAGTGTTAAAATTAAAGGATTAGTAGTAAATGAATATTGTAAGATACCTAGTCACTATGAAAGTGTGAAATCTTTAGACGATTTTCTTCAAGAACAAGACGTCCCTGGAATTGAATGGGTTGATACTAGGGCTTTAACTAAGATAATTCGAGATGAAGGAGTGAAATTAGGATTATTGCAAGTATTTAACCCTGGTGAAAAACCAGATATTGAACTAATAAAAGAGGAAGTTAAAGAAATTTCAGATCCAAATAATAAAGATTTAGTTAGTGAAGTTTCTACTGCAAGAGTAAGACATTTCACTCCCTCAAATTCTATTGGGACTGTGATTGTTTTAGATTTGGGCACTAAACTTAATATTATAAGAAATTTGTTGAAAAGAAATTTGAATGTAATTTTAGTGCCCCATGATTTTAGTTATGATCAAATCATGGATTACAATCCCAACGGTGTTCTAATTTCAAATGGACCGGGAGATCCCTTGAAATGTAAAAGTGCAATTGAAGTTGCTGAAAATTTAATCGAAAATTCTATTCCTACAATGGGAATTTGTTTGGGTGATCAAATAATTGGTTTAGGTGCTGGAGCGAAAACTTATAAACTTAAATTCGGACACCGAGGAGGAAATAAATCAGTAATTCATAATCCAACGGGAAGATGCTTTATTACTACTCAGAATCATGGATATGGAATTAATACTGATAATTTGGAAGAAGTAAGCTTTAAGGAATTCTTTTACAATCCTGATGATAAAACAAATGAAGGGATTATTCATAAAACTAAACCCATTTTTAGCCTTCAATTTCATCCCGAATCATATCCAGGACCTAAAGATACTCAAGCATTTCTATTTGATATGTTTTTAAAATTTATGGGGATTCTAAAATAAATGCCTTTTGATAATACAATTAAAAAGGTGTTAGTACTAGGCTCAGGTTCAATAAAAATTGGTCAAGCAGGTGAATTTGACTACTCTGGTTCTCAAGCATTAAAGGCACTTAAGGAGGAAGGAATTTATAGTATTTTAATAAACCCAAATATAGCGACAATTCAAACCGATCCCCAATTATCAGATAGAATATATTTACTGCCAATTAATATGCGTTATGTTGAAAAAGTAATTAAAAAAGAAAGACCTGATGGGATTTTATTATCATTTGGCGGTCAAACAGCATTAAATATCGGTGTTGAATTAGCAGAAAAGAAAATATTGGAAAAATATAATGTAAGAGTATTGGGAACACCTGTCGAAGCAATAATTGCAACCGAAGATAGAGATTTATTTGTTAAAGCAATGGAAAAATCTGGTGTAGTTTGCCCTAAAAGTTTTGCAGTAGATAATTATCAAGATGCATTGAAAGCAGCAGAAGAATTGGGTTTTCCATTAATGATTCGAGTTGCATATACATTAGGTGGTAGAGGATCGGGTATTGTTGAAAATCTAAAAGAATTTGAAGTGTTTGCGAAAAGAGCGTTAGCTCAATCAATGATACATCAAATTTTAGTAGAAGAATCAGTATGGGGATGGAAAGAAATCGAATTTGAAGTTGTTAGGGATGTATCTAACAATTGTATTATTAATTGTAGTATGGAAAATGTTGATCCTATGGGGATACATACTGGAGAGAGCATTGTTGTTGCTCCCACTCAAACACTAACAAATGAAGAATATCAAATGATGAGATGTGCATCAATAAGAGTTGTTCAAAACTTGGGTATTATTGGAGAATGTAATATTCAATATGCATTAAATCCAATATCAAAAGAATTTAGAGCAATTGAAATAAATGCAAGGTTGTCTCGCTCATCTGCACTTGCCTCAAAAGCAACAGGTTATCCTTTAGCCTATTTTGCTACTAAATTAGCACTGGGATATCTGTTAACAGAATTAAAAAATACTGTAACTGGTATTACAACGGCATGTTTTGAACCTTCGATTGATTATATAGTTTTAAAATATCCTCGATGGGATTTAGACAAATTTCAACGAGTAGACAGACACATTGGAACACAAATGAAATCAGTTGGAGAAGTAATGGCAATTGGACGAACTTTCGAAGAAGTATTACAAAAAGCAATAAGAATGTTGGATATCGATATGAAAGGAATTGTTGGTAATGACTTAGAATCAATTGATAATTATAATGATTTAAAGAATGAATTAAGGCATCCAACGGATAAAAGAATTTTCAGGGTGGTGGAAGCTATTAAAAAAGGAATCTCCATCAATGAAATTTACCGATTATCACGAATTGATAAATGGTTTCTCCATAAAATTGAAAATATAATAAATATAGAAAGAGAATTGAAAAGATTAAATCTTCTTAGGTCTTCAGATGAAGAAAAAGAATATCAATTAAGAAAGGCTAAACGTTTTGGGTTTTCAGATGGACAAATAGCAACAATAATGGGGCTTGATACAATTACTATTCGACGACTTCGAAAACGATATAATATAATTCCCTATACAAATCAGATGGATACACTGGCAGCTGAATGGCCAGCACAAACAAATTATCTTTATCTTACATATTCTGCAATGGAAGATGATATTGATTATGAAAAAGAAACCACTGAGAACCTTCAAAAAATAATTGTTTTAGGCTCAGGAACTTATAGAATCGGTTCTTCTGTAGAATTTGATTGGGGTTGCGTTAATATGGTATGGAAACTCAAGGAATTAAATGTTGATCAAGTAATAATGATTAATTATAATCCTGAAACGGTCTCAACTGATTATGATATTTCAGATAAATTATATTTCGAAGAATTATCGGGCGAACGTGTTGTAGATATCTGCGAGAAGGAAAAAGGTTATGGTGTTGTTGTATCGGTTGGTGGCCAAATTGCAAATAATTTAGCGGTTAAATTCCAAAAATATAATGAGTTTTTTAGAAAAACTAATCTCAGATTATTAGGTACTCAAGGGATTAGTATCAATAACGCAGAAAATAGGAAAAGATTTAGCACCATACTTGACCACTTGGCAATATTACAGCCAATATGGAATAGTCTTGAGGAAAAAATTGAAGCGTTAAAATTTGCAGAAAAGATTGGATACCCCGTTTTAGTCCGACCTTCTTTTGTATTAAGTGGTGCTGCAATGAGAGTAGCACATGATCCCCAAACCTTACGGCACGTTTTAGATATCGCTTCTAAAGTATCTAAAGATAACCCAGTTGTTATCACAAAATTCTTTACCGACTCACGTGAAATTGAATGTGATGGTGTTAGCGATGGTGAGAATGTATTTATTGGCGCAATTATTGAACATATTGAGAATGCTGGGATACATAGTGGAGATGCCACAATGGCAATCCCCCCACAGACAATATCTAATGATATTATTGATAATTTAATCTCTATATCGAAAAAAATCGCTTTAGCATTAAAAATAAGGGGGCCATTTAATATCCAATATTTATTAAAAGAAGGGAAATTATATGTTATAGAATGTAATTTGCGCTCAAGCCGTTCTATGCCTTTAGTTTCTAAAACTCGCGGAATTAATCTTATGAAAATTGCTGCTGAAGTCATTCTTGGAAAAAAAATTGATCCAAAAATAATGAATATACCAACTGGAAATTTCGTGACCATTAAATGCCCCCAATTTTCTTTTATGCGCTTAGATGGAGCCGACCCTGTTTTGGGTGTTGAGATGGCATCAACAGGAGAAGTTGCATGTATTGGAGATGATTTTCCTGATGCTTTAATAAAAGCATTAGAATCAACCGAATTAAAAATTCCTATTGAGAATGGTAATATTTTAATTACAGTTGGTGGCGAAAAACTTAAGAAGGATATTATTCCTTTAGCTCACAAAATTAAATCTTTAGGTTTTTCAATTTATGCGACAGAACATACTTCAAAAGCTCTTGAATCCGCAGGAATAACAAACTTTAAATTATCAAAAGTAAAAGAAATTGGAGAATTTCCGAATATCTTAACTTATATCAGAGAAGGAAAAATTAACATGGTAATAAACATCCCGACAATAGTAATGGAAGCAGAAAAACATAAAAGAATAATGGAAGATGAATATGAAATTCGTAGATTTGCAGTGGAATACAACATTCCAGTTATAATAAACCTGCAATTAGCATATGCAATATTTAATGCGATTGAACAGATTCGAGAAAGAAAAGTATCCATTAAATCATTAAATGAATACCATAATGGCGACATGCCATATTGGTAATAAGGAGGTTTAGTTATGAAAATTATAATTTTTGCACCTCATCCCGATGATGAAGTCTTTGCAGCAGGTGGCTCAATTCTAAGATGGCTCGAAGATGAACATACCATTCACATAATTTGGTTTACTGATGGAAGAGCAGGATATAAAAAGGCAAGAGAGAAAAATGAACTTGAGGATTGTAAAGAAACTAGAATCGATGAAAATCAGCTTGCTGAAATAAGATTAGAAGAAGCAGATGCATCCGCTGAATTCTTAAGAATAAAAAAAGAAAATCGACATTTTCTAAAATTTTATGATCAAGAACTTAAAAATTATATACATGAGGCAGTAGAGCAAATAAAAGATATTGTAAAAGATGCAGATAGATTTATCATTCCAAGTGCTAATAATGAACACCCCGATCACCAAGCTACTCACGATATTGCTATTAAGGTAGCAGAAGAACTTAACCTTAAACAACTTGAATTTTATGTATTTGCAGTTCATTGTCCATTAAAAGCAGAAGGAGAGCATTTAATAAAGGTTAAGGTAGGAGAGTTAAGATTTAAGGCGTTTGAAGCCTTAAAATTACATAAATCACAATTTTATACTAAAGATCTGGGTCCTCAAAGCTCTTGGGTTAAAGGAAAACGAAGAGACCGATTTGGTTACTTTAAACTAAAAGATGTAGGTAAATTTTATAACTTTTAATAAATAATTGAAGAGGAATTTTAAAAATTGTAATATTTTCCAATATCTTCAAATTTATAATATCCGAACCGTTCTCTACGCTTTCCCTTTACCCAAAGACTGTTACGAGACATCTCTTTAGACCAAAATTGAGATTTATAAATTTGTAAACCTTCATACAATTTTTGGCGCAAATCACCCATCTTAATTTTAACCAAATGCTCGCCTTCAGCTCGTAAAGGATTGTATAAAGCATACACATAAAACTCTAGATTTTTTAAATTGAGTTTTTCAGTCGATCTTACTGCAATCTCATATGTTGCTTGATGATCTGGGTGTTCATTATTAGCACTTGGAATGACAAATCTATCGGCATCTTTTATAATCGGTTTCGCAAGTTCTACACCTTTATCAATATAGTCTTTAACACGAGAATCGGGTAATCCAAATAAATGAATTTGATTATCAGCAAAGCCAAGAAATCTTGCTGCTTCTCTTGCCTCTTTAAGTCCGATTTTTGCCACTTGTTCTTCAGTTAAATTTTTATTTTTTTCAGTTTCAATAAAATTTCCATGCTTTTTTGCCCAAGTAATTATCGCTCTATTGTCAGAGATATAAAAAACATGAACATCATGTCCTTCTTCAATCCATTTTAATATGCTTCCTCCACAGCCAAAAATCTCATCATCTGGATGAGGGCTGAATACTATGATCTTCATTTAATCCTCTATTTATTATATTTTATTTTTGGAAATTTATCGATAATTAGATATTAAGTGATAAAAACAAGAATCAAATTTATTGAAGAAATCCTAGTGCTAATTTATCAATATTTGATAATTCACTTTTTTCAAAAATTCTATGGTCTCTAAGATAATCGTTAACAAGGAGACTTTTTTCAAAAAAATCATCAAATTTCTGTTTAAAAATTTTCACAATATCTTTTTGTCGAGAAATATAAGAACCTAATAGAATATTTGATGGATCAAAGCTCGGTTGAATTAGCATTTCATCGTCTCTTAATGCAAAATTACTGAAATCTTCATGTGTTATTCTCACTTCAATCTTCTGGGGTATCATCTCCTTTATATTTAAATGATCAACTAAATTTTTATATCGAATTGAATTTAAAAAAGCCTCCAATACATTTGAATTTAAAACAATGAAGATTTCAATTTGTCGAACATGTTCAGCTAAAAGTCTTAGATTTTCTTCTAATATTTCAGCTAATTCTTTCTCTATTTTTGAAAACTCACCTTTAGTGAGTTCATTTATAAATGGATTTTCATAAGCGATTCCAATTGCAATTCTCGAAACTCTGTTAGCAAAATATGGATAATAAACCCAATTAAGATTTTTAGTATCAAAATTTAAGAATTCAATCGGTTCTCCCACTTCTTGCTCTTTCAATTCATATACTTTAAAAAATGAATTTAATGACTCTTCAAGTGTATTTATTTTTTTATCTAAATCTTCACTTAATTCATTAATTTTTTTATTAATTATTTTCTGCCAGGCAACAATTGGATTTAATAAATTGATTTTCATTGGGCGATCGAAAATTTGTATTAAATCTAATTCATTTAGAACTGCACAGACTTTGTATCCTCTTTTTAATGTTATGCCTAAATCATCTGAAACTCTTCTGAGATCTTCAATTTTTTTATTTTTAAGCAAAAAATCGTATATCTGTTCAATACTCTTTTCCGATTTTCCAATTAATTCAAATATTCTTCGTATAGAATTAATTTTATCTCCTTCACGTTGCTCCATTTTTCAGAATTTACTCCTTTTTACTGCTTGTTCTAACATAAATTTACAAAGAGTTTCAAAAACATTATCTACATTGACATTATTTTTAGATGATATTTCTATCCAACCAGCTAAATTATTTTCTTGGGCTACTTGAATTCCATACTCTCGAGGAACCGATCTTTCATGTTTTTCTAGATCCAATTTTGAACCTACTAACATAATGGGAATTAATCCACTTCTTTGATATACAATTGATAACCAAGAATGAATGTTCTCTAAAGTATTTAATCTAGTAATGTCATACAAAAATATAGTTGCGTTAGCTCCTAAACAATATGTTGGCAAAAGGAATCGAAATCGCTGTTCGCCTCCAAGGTCCCATATTTGCAGTTTGACTTTTTTGTCTAAGACTTCAACAGTTTTTATATAAAAATCCACTCCGATAGTCAGCTTCTCATCTGGGTTAAAAATGCCTTGGACATATCGTCTCGTCAAACTCGTCTTTCCTACTGACGCTTCCCCCAACATAAGCACTTTAAAGGTATAATCGAAACTAGGCATATTATATCAAATTAGTTTAATTGTATCGCTATGTTATATATTAACTTAAGATTTAATAAATCTTTATAGATTTAAAATTCTCATAATTTAAGGAATTATACATTGAAATAATTAGAAATTAATCGTTGAATGGTTTTTTTTATTACAAGGTTATTTTCTCTAGAATTCCTCTCCATAAGACGTATGAGAATATCGTTTTTTAAAATATGATTTAAATTTATAATACCATCTTTAAGAAACATTTTTAATGTTTTACAGACTGCAAAACGAACAGATGGATCATCATCATCTATTAATTTTATCACTTCTGGTAAATAGGATTGTAATTTTAATTCTCCAATTTTTTCTACTGCCACAGCACGTCTAACGAAATCTGGGTCTTTTAATTGAAACAGGAACAATAAATTATTATTTTTATTTAATTTTTTAAGTAATCTAAGAAGTACCTCACTTTGATTATCATCATAGTCATAGTTTTCTATTAAATATTTCTCTAAATATGGTTCAACTAACTCCTTTCCTAACTTTATAAGACTTTTATAAGCGATATTTTTATCAACATCACTCGAATTTGAATTAAGAACATCTAATAACTTTATAATACTTTTAAGCCCAATATCTTCGATTCTTATATCTTCCCATTTAATCCTATTCAACTTCTAAATATACACCAATATTAAATTTTTTTGTCAAATAAAATTTGTAAAATCATTTTTCTTTCAATTTTTGTCAAATTCTCACTAAACTCTCTAAAAATTTCTATTTTTTTCCAAGCATCTTATTTTTATTTCTCTTAAAAAAGTATTATTTCTATTATTTATATAATTTAATTATTAAATTAAAAATAAGCGACGTATTTATGGTTGATAATTTAGGAGATTAATATAAACCAGTAGTTATGATTAAATTTAGAAAAATATTTTCAATACCGACAAAATTATTTTATAGCTCTTTCTAGAATTTTAATTACATAATTTCAAATATGCAATTAAAAAAGTTATTCACCTTGCAATTGTATATGGAGTTTTCTATTACGGGGGCCGTCAAATTCCGAAAACATAATTCCTTGCCACGTCCCTAATACTAATCTTTTATTGTTAATTAAGATCTCTAAAGAAGGACCAACCAGTGTAGATTTGATATGAGCATCAGAATTTCCCTCCATATGTCTAAATCTGGCATTTTGAGGAATTAATTTTCCTAAGAAATTTACTATATCTTTTTTAACGGAAGGGTCAGCATTTTCATTAATGGTTATTGCCGCTGTTGTATGTGGAACAAATAATCGACAAACACCATTTTGTATATTAGATTCTGATACAATTTTATTTATATATCTTGTAATATCCATTAAAATCTCACGTTGAGGGGTATTTATATTAATTGTTTTTAGTTCAATCATTTAATTTTTACACCAATTCTATATTATATTGAATGAATTTAAAAATTTAATTTTTTGAATTCAAAAACAATCATTACTTCCTTTGTATGAAGATTTTTGATGAAAACTTGAAGGAGATTTATTTTCAATTATATCTTGAAATAAAATTAGGTAGAAATGGTTTTAAAAAAAGAAAATTTATTTTTGGTTTAAATATTCATTCATTTCTATAGTAGAACTGGTTCGAATTAAAGATGCTTTAAAAAATTGGAAGCCAATATCATAATAGGAGCCATCTCCTCCGATATTAATAACATATGGAATATCTCCGTCAAATAATCCTTTAGTTTTTCTAATTTTATATGCAACTGAAATAGCTTCGGCAACAGTTGCACCAGATTCAAATAAATGATGAACCCATGGAACATTCCAAGAACTGACATTATCCTTAGAAGTGGAAACCTCACTACAGCTCGTATTATTTACATAAACTATATTCTTACCTGCTACTTGGGTTGCTGCTGTAGCTAACTGGTTCAATACCATTCCTGCTCCACACCCTGGGCATAACCCATGACCTGGTTGTAGATGCGTTTGTGGTTCTAACTTTTTTTGATTCAATTTATATAGATCACTCGGTTTTTCCGCTCCCATAACTTCAATTAAATTTCTTAATCTTTTATTACGTAATTCAGTAAAGTAAATTATTTGATCAATTTCCTTCTCTCGCATAGTTGGTCTAAAAAGATGCTTAAATTTGCCCATTGACTTCAAATATTCTATAAATATCACCCTATCAACATCCAACCCACGATAATATGAAAATTTGGGCAGACCATTTTTTACTCTAATTGTATAAAGAGGCCAATATCCACTGTCTGTTGCCATTTTTGCAACTTTTATTGCATCTCCTGCGGCATGTCGCCATCCTCTCATGCAATCAGAATAAGCTTGGATAAACGAGCCTCCATCTGTTTTTAATGCCTCAATTGTTTTTCCCATAAAATCATTAGGATATGCTGGATTTACAGTTGCTAAAAATATAGAATTACCTCCAAAAAATGCCATTGGAGTAACCAAATCTTGCTTGACTCCTATTTTTCCAGGGATTTTCTCTCCAGCTGGTCCTGTGGTTGTGGAAGCAAACGGTGGTGTAGCTCCGCTTTCTTGAATCCCTGTATTCATAAAGGCTTCATTATCATAATTAAAGAATAATACATTGCATTTCTCCTTTTTTGCAAGTAAATCTTCAATTTTAATAATATTTCTTTCTATTTTTTTCATATTATATATCTACTCCATAGATTTTATTTTTCCTTTCTCTTACACCAAGATACATGTAGAGTTGACCTTTCATATCTTTTACTTTTCCTATTTTTTTTTTAGCTATATCAAATTCATCTCTCGTAACGTCTCGCCCACCCAAACCAACTATGAATGACCTAAATAATGTTCCTAGGGGATATACCGCCGTTGCAATTGAAGATGAGAATGGTGGTATAAGATTATTTAATGAATCACTTTTTTCTAAAATAATCAATTTTTCAATATGATTCTCTTGGATTATTTTTTGTAATTCTTCATAAGGAAATGGGCGATATGCACGAATTTTAATTAGTCCAACATCTTTATTTTTTGTCATCCAACTTATAATGTTACCGCACATGGAACCCATTGTAATAAATGCAGTTTTCGAGGAATTGTTTAAATTATATGTTTCTATCAAATGATATTCTCGACCAGTATCTTTCTTAAAGCGTTCAAAAGCTGCATTTATATAATTCAAAACTGGCTTTTTATCTACATCTAATCTCATTCTACCTTCCATAAAATAACTAGGAGTAACAATTCCACCCCAAGTTCCTGGATGTTCTGGATCAATATGATGTCTTGGTTTTTTTGGAGTTAAACTCTGGACGATCTTATCAGGGATTAATGTTAATTGTTGAATAGAATGAGAAATAATAAATCCATCATGAACAAACATAGTAGGAAATAATGAATCTTCTGAAATCATCACGGATAAAATGGCAGAATCATACGATTCTTGAACATTTTCAGAAACCAAACAATTCCAGCCAAAGTCAGTTAAAACAAATTCCCAAGAGTTCCATATTGATAAATTAGGAGCATTAAATGCCCTCGCAGAAATCATCATGGTTAATGGAACTCGCCAACCAACCGCCATAGGTAATGCTTCTGCCATTAATAAATATCCTTGTGAGGCAGTTGCTGTAAATGTTCTTGCTCCTGCAGCACAAGCAGCAGTAGAATAACTCATTGCAGCTAATTCAGATTCAACGTTAATAAAGGCTGCCTTTAATCTACCTTGATGCACAACATCAGATAAACCTTCAACAGACTGAGTTTGTGGTGTAATTGGAAATGCACATATCACATCGGGATCTGTTTGTGTTACGGCTCCCGCAACAGCATAATTCCCTATCATTGCAGTTTTAATAGGTTCTTTAATTTCACTAAAAAATAATCTCATTGGTTCTATTGACATTTAGTTTTTACCTCTAATTATTATTTATATTAAATTTTGGTTGGATTCTATTATAAAAAAATACATTTTTAACATAAAATAATTATCGCCATTTTCTGGAATTTAACACGATATTAAATGGATTTTTGCTTTAGACGATATTGCCTTTACTGGGCATATATTCATACAATTTAAACAAGATTTGCAGTGAAATTGATCAATACCAGCCATATGCCATAATCCTTCATCATCTTTTTCTCTTAAAATAGAAAAATCTGGACAAATAAACCAGCATCTACCACAGTCTATACATATCTCCTTATCCCAGAGCATTTCTAATTCACTCCATGAACCCGTGTTAACTTGAGAACTTCCATATGCAATGATATCTTCATCACAATACCAAACTCCAGCTTTATCTAATTCTTGAAAACCGGGTTTTTCTGGTTCTACTTGTTGCCATAATACTTTTGTATCAGATGTTAAATCAAGTTCTACGTCGCTTTCATATAAACAAGTTGCTTCTATTGCGTGTTTTACTGCTATAATATTTTTCTCAACAATTTCTCCTTTAAATCTTTTCCTAATTGCTTCGGATAATTCTTCTAATGTAAAAAGGTGTGAAACATGAACCAATGCACCTAAAATTATTGTATTAGTAATATTTCTCCCAAGAATTTCCAAAGCTATACTTGAAGCATCAATTCTTGCAATATTTATATCCTTTCTCTTAATAATGTTTTGAATTTCCGATTCCTCCATTATAGAATTAACAATAAGCCATCCACCTTGAGGCATTCCTGCAGTAACATCTATTTCCCTCAATAAAGAATCATCTAAAACGGAAACTAAATGAGGAGCGTAAACCTGTTCATTTGATCTAATTAAATCCTTATTAAAACTTAATCGAACATAACTTTCAGTAGGGCTACCAGCTCGTTCAGCACCAAATTTTGGCTGAGAAATACCATAGCCAGAAAAGGCTTCTACAGATAAATTGGAGGCTGTGACTCCTCCTTGACCACCTCTTGCATGAAACCTTAAGTTTATACAATATTCTTTTAAGATTTCTTTTATTTTTTCTGGAGTAATCATTTTTTTCTAAACTTTAATTTTATTCTAAGTTAAGCATAATCTAATAAAACATTAAAATTTTAGTTTTATGAATTATATTTCCATATTTAATCTAAATTCATTTTTTTAGCGTATTGGAATGTTTTTTTTATAAAATAGAAGTTTTAAAAAATTTCGCATTTTTATTAAAATCAATAAATTGTATTATTAAATCTATAAAACTAATTTGATCTTGTAAATTAAAATGGACAAGAGATACAAATGAATTTTACTTATCAAATAATAGATTATTCTTTAAAAAGTGTATTATTGGTCAAAAATTAATGAAACTTCAATAGGACATATAAAATTTTTTGATAAAAAAATATTTATTATTCAAATTAATCATTAGTTGATCAATCTCGAATTTACTCTTTCGAACCTTCCAAATAATTATGGCGAAATATTTAAATCATTTTATTGATATTAATATCATGGTTAAGTTTTTAGATCATAATAGTGTCATAATGTCAAAAAATCGTTGAAACCTAAAAAAAATTCTAGGATATCACTGAAAATAAGGTTATATCAAATTTCCTAAATGCTTACAATGACATAATTCAATGAAAATCCAAGAAAATGTTTCTATATTAATACCAAGTAAAAAATAAAAAAGGGTTCCTAATAAAAATGGAATATAATATTGTAATTTTTTTTGGTCCAGAATGTAAATATAGTGAAACAGAATTAAAGAAATTATTTCGAAGTAAAAGTAATTTTCCAAAAAAAATTTCCAAAATGAATATAGAAGGATGCATTGACTTAAAGTATATGTTATATGCAATAGATCAAGGTGCTGATGGAGTTATTATCATCAAATCTATCTCTAATATAGGAACATTCAATATGATAAGTGCTTCTGTTCAAAAAGATGTTGAATTGGCTAATCATATATTAGAAAGAAGAGGTTTTGGTAATCAAAGAATTAATATGTATTGGTGTAAAAGTGGTGACTACAAACATTTAGCTGAAGTTATTGAAGATACTTATAGAAAAATTAAAGAAATTGGACCAAATCCGATCAAATGTAAAATTGATAAATATATAACTCCTATTGTTGAATAAACTTTAAAGAATATTTATTTTAAAATGATTATCCTTACAAATGAATGGTAAAAAAAAATAAAAATAAATTTAATTAAAAAAAAATGAGAAAGATGATTGAAAATATTAAGAGTTATGATTTTAAATTTTTATCTCCAAAAAATTTAATGAATGCAACTTATAAAGCAGTAAATAATTTTCAGATTAGAACTATTTTTAAAGCTAAAGAAGATATTCTAAATCATGGAAAATATAGTGAAGAAGAGTTTCTCAATTTTTTAGATTCAATGATTGATGCTGAAACTTCGCGAAAATATATTCTAGAAAAATTAAAAGGTAAAAAACCATTAACCTTAGAAAAAATTATAAAAAACGTTAATTTTCCCCCAGAAAATATTATTAGAGATATAATATATCTTAGAGAACAAGGTTTTATAGAGGAATTACACGAAATTAAAATAGAAAAGCAAATAATTAATGAAAAAATAGTAGAAATAAAAAAAGATATTTATAGATACCAAGTCAGAGAAATAACTGATCATTTTCAAGAACACTTTTTTTGTTCTGCTTCGCTAATTTATGATTCTGGTTTTTGTTGCCAATGTGGGTTTTGTCAAACAATATGTCCTTTAGATGCCATTAAGATTACAGACGAATTTTTGGAAGTAGATGATGGAAAATGTATTAATTGTTGTTTATGTTACAGCGTTTGCCCACAATCATTTTCTTTCGAACAAGCATATAATCAAATTAAAAAATTAGATAGTTCCCTAAAATTTTCAGAACAAATAGGATATTATAAAGATCTTTATACTGTAAAAACTACAAATTATCTAATTCATAAATTAGGACAAGATGGAGGGGCTGTTACATCACTACTTTATTATTTATTAGAAAATAAATTAGTAGATGCCGTCGTAGCTGTTTCAAATTCAAAAAATCGGTGGAAACCTGAAGCTGTGATTGTAGAGAACGTGAAAGATTTGTATAAAACGGCAGGAACTAATTATGCATATGTTCCTATATTAAAAATATTAGAAAAAACAAAAAAATATAAAAATATAGCTATTGTAGGGCTCCCATGTAAGATAAAAGCTCTAACAAAAGGTAATTTATTTGCAAATAAATTGCCCTTTTTTGAAAATATTAAATATAAAATCGGATTATTTTGTATGGAATCATTTAATTATGATAATTTAATTAAACTTATTGATGAAAAATTTGGTAAGGATATTAATGAAATAATTAAAATGAATATTAAAAAAAGCAAATTTATTATAACTCTTAAATCTGAAGAAGAATTAAGTATGCCTTTATATGATTTTCTAGACTATGCTCGTGATGTGTGTAGCTATTGTGAAGATTTAACTGCTGAACATGCTGATATTTCTGTAGGAGGAATTGGTTCTAGGGCAGGATGGTCTTCTCTTATTATAAGAACGGAAAAAGGACAAGAAATTTTTGATGGAGCAATTAATACTAAAATAATTGAATCTCAAAAATTAAAATATTTTAAACTGGGTCGATATTTAATAGAAAAAATTGCAAAGATTAAAAAATCTAAGTATAAACCAATTAAACTTATGATAACATAATTTTTATAAATTCAATCCTTCGATTTTTTAATAATTTTTAAATTTTTTCTAATATTTCATTAGAATAATTTAGATGAATGATTATAATCCTTCTGAAATAAAAGATATTTCATTTTTATCTGAAATCCAAAACATGGCAATTATTGGGGTTTCAAAAAGTAGAAACTACTTTTTTCTTAAGGCACATCAAGAGAATTTTAATGGAAAAATTTTTGCAATTAATCCAAAAATAAAGATAATTCCAGGGTTTGACGACGGTACTCAAGGGAAAATATTTCCTTCAATTAAAGATATACCAGAACCAATCGATTTTGCATTTATCGCAGTTGCAAAAGAACAGATCTTAGAAGTAATTGATGATTGTATAGAAAAGGGCGTTAAATTAGTAAGTATTTTTACCTCGGAATTCTCAGATTCGGGAACGGAAGAAGGAATCCAATTAGAAAAGGAGTTAATTAAACATGTACAAAATAAAATCAGAATTCTTGGACCCAATGGAATGGGCTTATATTATCCAAAAAAGGGAATAGCTTGGCGCATAGGGTTTCCAAGTAAACCAGGGCGAATTGGTTTGATCTGCCAATCAGGAGGCCTTGCAAATCTTGCAATATTTATGGCAAAGGAATTAGGTTTGACTTTTTCTAAAGTTTTTTCTTTCGGAAATGGAGCAGATCTTGATCTTGTGGATCTTTTAGCTTATTTATCTAAAGATAGTGAAACAGATCATATTATTATATATTTAGAAGGCATAAAAGAAGGAAGGGGTAAAGTCTTAAGAAAAGTTTTAGAAAAAAATAAAAAACCTATTATATTATTAAAGGGAGGCGTTTCAAATACTGGACAAATAGCTGCAAAGACACATACTGCAGCTCTTACGGGAAAAAATGAAATTTGGGATGCGATATTTAAACAATTTGGAGTTATTCAAGTTGAAACTCTCACAGAATTATTATGTGGCGCGTTAATTTTAGACTATTATGGAACTTTTAAAGCTAAAAACTTTCTAATTATCTCCATATCCGGTGGATATGGAGTTATGCTTACAGATATAGTTGAAAAAAAATATGGTTTTAAAGTCCCACAATTTAATGTTGATATTCAAGAAAAAATTGCTAAATTGTTTTATATGAGAGGTACCAGTCCAAGAAATCCGCTTGATTTTGCTGCTCAATTCTATGATATGAAGACCTTAAAAAAGATTTTTGAAATTGCTCTATCTGATAATGAAATAGATGCAATGATTTTTGATGTTCCAGCTTTTTATTTCGATCCCCGTTATAGATTCCTCAAATATATTAATTGGGAAGAAAATTTATTAGATGCACTTAATTTCAGTAAAGAATTTCATAAACCTATTTTTATTATTATTCAACGTGTTGATTTTCCTGAACTTAGAAGTGATATTATTAAAATGCTAAGAGGAAAGAAAATTCCGGTATTTGGACAACCAAAAGAATTCCTGCCATTTCTAAAAGAATTAAACAAAATTTTTGATAAGTAAAACTTATTTAGTTAAATAATGCTTCTTATGATTCTCTAATAAGTTCAAAATTCCCGCAACATCTTTATTGAGAATTAAATTTTTTAGAGTTTCATTCTGCTCCTTATTAAAATCTAAATATGGATATGTTTCAATTAATCGCTTTACATATATAAGCCCTAAATACTTTCTCGTGTATTTCGAATTAGAATATTTAAATGTTGTCAAGAATTCACTATCAAGTTTTTCTCGAAAGTGTTCTAATATAAGATTAAAAAAATTTTTTAATAATTTCTGATTTTCTACTGAGAGTTGAGGCGAGAAAAAAATTTGAATTGGATGTGTCCTATATGTATTACCTGAAACAAGAATCCCATCAATATTAAATTCATTTTTAATTATACTAATCCCTACTCTTCCCTCATCTGAGCCTGAATCCACTGTTCGAACAAATAATATATTCGATTTGATTCTGTTTTCTAATCCTTCATTAACTTCAAGTGTTAATTTTTTATATTCATTATTTTGATAATTATTTGCATCAATTACGTTGATTTTATTAATTCCGTTGTTTTTTGATACTTCCTCCATTAGTAAGTAATATTTAATGTGTAGAGGATTATTAGCTCGATGATTTTTAAGAAATTCTTCAAATTCTGAGCCAGCCCTATATTTAAATTTAGGTTTTAAAACGTAAATCTTTTCTAAAATCTGGTCTCCTTTTTTAATTTTTATTACATTAAATTCTTGAATTTCTATTAATGGCTTCACTTTTCTTTTAAAAAAACATAAGCATATATTTGTTCCAGTAAATTCGAAGATTTGTTTTTCGAAGATAATAACTCTTTTAATATGATAATATTTTAGGAAATCTTCTCTAATCTTATTGGATACTGATGCACCAAAATAAAAATTTGATGGGATAATATATATTAAATTCAAAAGTTTATTTCTCAAATCATTAACCATAGCAATTTGATATAAATCCTGATACCCCTTATTTTTATTATCGAAATAGGATAAGTATTTTTGCGTTTCTTTATGCTTTCGGATGTATCCTAAATATAAATAGGGGGGATTTGTAATATGATATATAGGATATTTGAATTTTTTTAAAAAAATCGGGAAATTCTTTAAATTATCACGTAATTGAATATTTTGTTTAGCTATTTTTTCTTTAATTCCATAATTTTTAGCAGTTTTAATGCACTTATGAACCATTTTTTCCTGAATATCCGATAAAAATATATGGTCTTTAAAAAAATCATTTCTTTCCTTTTTAGGAAGATGATTTAATATTGGAAAAATCAGATTTCCCTCTCCAGCATAAAGATCCATCCATAAAAAATTATTTAAATCATTTTTTATTTCAGGAAAAATCAATTCGTCAAAGATTTCTGTAGATGTAAGATGTTCCCCTAATAATCTTCTCTTCTCTTTAAATGACATATTTTTATTCCTTTTTAAGGAAAAGTTAAAGTTGCTACGGTAGGATAATGATCAGAACCAAATTCAGCGGGAGTATCAACTCCGGGAATCATATCGCTAAGTATATAGTAATTAACAATCTCTTGATAACCCGAGGCATAAATATGATCTATTCTTGCTCGTTGATCAATAGGAACTGCTTCAGCGGTATTGTTAAAATAGGAATGAATTGGATAAAGTATTGATTCTTCGGAATGAGTCCAATTCTCACGTAGATTAAAGTCTCCCATTAAAATTTTTGGTTTTGTAGAAGAAGTAAAAACTTTCTGGATATTTTCGACGAGAAAATTTACTTGTCTTGTTAAATTCTCTGCTCTAGTCCCAAGATGTGTTACAAATACATCAAATTGGAGTGTATTATTTACTTCAACCACGCAATGGATATAAACCCTTCTCATAGAAATACTGGGTATCTGTTCGCCCATTTTAAATGTTATGGGATATTTGCTTAGGAGTGCGCAACCAAACGAATGTTCACTTTCTGCAGGGTAATAATAATAATGCATATTTAATCTTTTTGCTAACCAAAATGCCATATCTACCCCTTGAGTTGTCATTCTACCATTTTCTACTTCTTGAAGTCCAATGATATCGGGCTCTGCGACTAAAATGTTCTGTGCTAACCGTTCAAAATTTAGTAAATTATCTTCACCTTGTCCAAAATGAATGTTATATGTCATAAACGTAAATTCATTTTTTGTTGAACTTTCTACCGGTGTTTCGCTAACTCCAAACATTATAATTGAAAATATCGGTGGAATGAAAAATAAAAATATAAGAATAATTCTATGATTTTTCCTCATCTAATTCCCTCCTCCTTTTTTGATTTGAATATAATTGAAAACCAAGTTGAAATAGAAAAAATAATTCCTGCTAGCATTAATATGAATGGCCCTAGATCTTTTAAAAATTTAAATGTATATGCCCATTCATCTGCAAAGGCATGCAAAAGAATAAATAAAACTAAAAAGGCGAGTCCAATTGTTATAGAATTAGAAATTGTTTTTAATTTCTCCCATTTGAAATTTATTTTTAATAATCGGAACAATAATAAATAGAAATTTAAATACATGATTACGAGAGAAATTGAAATGAGAATACTTGCAATATAGGTTAAAATTTTTCCAAGAAATAGGAATAGACACAGAGACAAAATCATAAAACCATTCAGAATTCCTATTATTTTTTTATTTGAAACTAAATCTATGTTTACAAATAGTATTATACAAATCGCAATCATTAGTGCAACTATACTTAAAATATTGTTAAAAGAATAACTAGTTCCAGTATATTGGGCAATTGCGTTGGGATAAAGGAAGAGATTAATTAAGAGAAATAAGAACATTCCTAATCCTATAAAGATTAGGGAATAAAAAGTGCTGAAATTATCTTTTTTCTCTATAACTTCTTTAGATTTTGTGGAAAATCTTAGAAAATGCAATCTCGTGAAATAGATACAAAAAAAGCTTAAAGGAATTTGAATAAATAACCAGATATATTGCGTTATAAACCAATAATCTGCGATTAAACCTGGTGGTAATAGTGAAATATCTTGGGAAAAACCAATTGTTCTAATTAAATAATCAATTAGAAAGGCACAAAAAATAGAAAATGTAATTATTATTACTTTATGATTTAGTTCAATATCATCAGCTTCCTCTACCCAAAGGGTAAGGAATGTGCTCATAAAAAAGCCGTAAAATGTGATTATTACTCCCGAACAGATAACCTCCCATATAAATGGTAGATGAAATGCCATTAATAATCTAATGATAGCAATGACATATATAGAAAAAATCATAAAACCACTTTTTTCAATCTTCTTGCCAATTGTATTGGTCAAGGCTGGTAAAAAGAAAAAAATTAGGGTAAGAAGGATGGGATAATATTGTGGTTGCCCTGAAAATACTGCATAATACATGCCCATATATAATCCTGTTAAATATGCCTTTAAACTTTGGATGTAAAACAAAGTCATTAATACTGTGACAAATATAAGCGTGAATAAGGGTTTAGATTTTAATTTATTTTCTATTTCTGAAAATGAAAAATCAGATTTTGTTTTATTTGACATCTTTTTCACTTAAAATAATCAAATTGGAATGATAAATTAAAAGATAGTTATATACTTAATTCTACTAGTTTATATATTTTTATCAAACCTTTTTAATTAGATTTTATCTAATTTACCAAATTAAAAAATTAGTTTTTTACCTTTATAATTGACTTTATTCCTTATATTAATTCATTTAAAAGGTAATTTTACAATAAAATTTGCACCCTTATTTCTTCCTTTGGACTCGACAAAAATTTTTGTGCTAATGTATATAATTCAAAATTATAAATTTAAATATTTTGTAAAAATTAGGTTACAATTACCTACTAAATTCCAATTTTGAGCAAAAAAAAAAAATCCACTTGGATCCCAAAATCTAAGTATATTAATTTCTCTTCCGAAAATATGTATTATTCTTTAATATTCTCCCTTAACTTTAAATCCCAATCCGTATTTTGCCTTATTTCTTATGTTATATCAATTTAGATTATATACTAGTTATATTAATTTTTCGAAAACTTAATGCTAAAACGAGTGTAATTCTTCAATAAAAAATTTAGAGATGAATCATTTCTTTTTTGTTTGTATCTGCCAGTAAAATTTTAGTCATCTGTTCTATTGCAATTTCAACATTTTCACCTGATTTTGAGCTTAACTCAATAAATGAAAATAAACCAAATTGCTTTGCAGCCTTTAGACCTTCTTTTGTGCTAACACTTCTATATTTTTTTAAATCTAGCTTTGATCCAATTAACATTATAGGAATATGTCCCTCTTGCTGTCTTACAACATCTAGCCATTCTTGAAGGTGTAAAAATGAAATTGAATTTGTAATATCATACATTAAAAAAACACCATTATCTCCTTCAATATACCCTGGTAATAAAAATCGAAACCTTTTTTCCCCGGCAAAATCCCAAATTTGTAGTTTTATTGAATCTCCTTTATATCTCACAAGTTTGGAATGGAGCATGGTTCCAATTGAACTTTTAAGGTTTTGTAAAAAATCTCCTGTTATAAATCTATATGTTAGAGTAGTTTTTCCAACGGAGGCATCTCCCAAAATAGCAACCTTAAAAATATATTTATATTCCGTCATAAACCTACTCTCAAACCCTTTTTAAAAATCTAGCAATTAATAATGCTATTGATAATAGATTTTTAGAAATTCAATATTTTGGTATTTAGTAAAAAAAAATAAGTAAATTACATTAATAATTTTTCACTCAACAAATATCAATTAAAAATCATTTTACTTTTTATTTTTATATCTTATTCCAAAATTCACTAGGTGTTATAGATTTATTAATTTTAGAAAATGGGCATACTGCGATGCAATTTCCGCAATCGCCGCTATTTTCTACCCAAAATTCAAAACATTTTTCGACATTTACGTAATATTTCCTAATACCTGGATTGTTTGATGGTGATTCTCCTTTAAAGCTCGGCTCTCTATCCTTAGTTATTGCACCATTTTCACAAGCATCAGCACATTTATAACAATTCCTACAAGTTTTATCAACTATTTCAATAAATTTAGAGTTATGTTTATCAGATTTTAATGGTAGATCTGTAAAAACTTTACAAATTCTAACCCTTGGACCATATTCAGGAGTGATTAGTAACCCTGATCTTCCTAAAGCGCCTAAACCCGCATCGATTGCTAGAGGAATGCTTAAAGCTGTATCATTTCCACATTGAATCGCCCTATACCCAAGATTTCTAATAAATTCGCCAACACATGCTATTGAAAATGCCATTTTAGAATACGCAATAGCAGTTGATGCCGAGGATGTCTGTGCAGGTGCAGTTGCTATACCATCTGAGTTCATTTCTATTGCTATTACAATAGCTTTATTAATTCCTTTCGGTAAGGAAATGGGTTGTTTAGAAAAAGTATCATCTTTCTTAGTAGATTTAAATCGGTTTTTTTCCAAGACGATTTTTGATAATGCTTTCACTTTTAAACCAGTGTTATAAATCCATTTTTCATCAATATCTGTAATTCCTACCAATGTTGCTCCATAAAACTTTGAAACTTTTTTAATTTTTTGAGTAAATTCATTAGGATTTTCAATAATATATTTGGATTTTGTCCAATTTGTACCATATTCATCTATTGTATGAATTTTCTCCCCTTCCCATGCAAATGCAAATGGAAATTTCTCATAGATTGTCCATCCAGCTTTCACAAAAGCGAAATCAAAGCGTGTATATCCTTCTTTCTTAGATTTAATGTGATTTTCAATGTTAGTAAAAAACATTTGTCTGTAAGTTGGTAAAGTTTTGTCCCAGAAAGGCCTATAGATCATATGATTTTTTGCATCAAAACGTTGATATATACTATTATCAATTTCATAATATTGACTTATTGTACTTTTATTACTAGTCTTGTTTGCGTTCATTAATAATAATTACACACAATAAAAAATAAAAGGTTTTGAAATAGATCCAAATTTTATTACAAAGAATCTTAAAAGATAATGTAAATTAATTAAAAAATTAGTTTGAAAAAATGTTCTAAATATCAACTAATATAAATATATTTAAAATTTAAAATAATAGGAATTAATTTGATAAAAACAGTAGATTGGTCAAAACATTTTTCAATGGATTTGAAGAAAGTTGAAAATATACAAACAAATTTCGGAGTAAAGAAAATTTATGCTATGGGACTGATGCCAGTTAGAGGTCCAAAAGGGTTTAGAAAATTAGATTATCAATTTGCTCAAAATAGTCTTAATGTAAATGAGGTAATGGAAAAATTAGAAGAGTGTTATATTAAAATTTTTGGCTTAGTTATTAAAGATACTGATGGCGCATGTACTTGGAACACAAATATTGGATGGAATCCTACTGATCGAGACATCTTAGGAGAATTTTGTGATGCTGGAAATGATAGAAATATTACATTAATGGTCTCATTCACATCAATGAATGATGCTTATCAAGGGTATTTGCATCCTGAAAGAGTTAGTGTTCACGGCAAAAGTGGAAAAGAGCACGGGAGAGAATATAAAAAAGGAGAAATATCAACACATAATGAAGGTGAAATGAGAGTGGATTTACCAGAGGGAGTTTCTTTTGAGGAATATCAGAAAAAAATTCCATTCTTAACAAATAAAATAGATGAAAAGCTTGGTGCTTCTAGAGCCACTCGTGGTCAAGGTTATATCCCCTTAACTAGTTTCATGTGTCCAAATAGTGAGCATATTGATTATCTTTTAGAGCTAACGAAAGAAATAGTAAAGAATTATCATATTAAAGCTTTTTTTGCAGATTATATCAGATATGATGGAGCATTTATTGATTTATGTGCTTGTGATCGGTGTGTTAAATTATTTCATGAAAAATACGGAGAGAAAGCAAAAATTATTAATAGTGAGGAATGGTATGATTTTAAAGCTGATACTATTGCAGAATATGCTCAGAAATTACAAGATACGATAAAATCTGTTAATCAAGATTGTATCACAGGATGGTTTTGTCTTCCTGGACCAAAAAAGCTATTTTCAAGAAAAAGGCTGGGTCAAAATTGGAAGAAATTATCTACGATTTTGGATTTTGTCTCACCCATGGAATACCCCTATTTAATGGGAACTAGAGATGATGGATGGTTTTGGGGTAAAGTGGGTGATTTCTTCTATTGGTATTTTATTAGAAATATGAAAAAGCGAGCTCACGAATTTGGTAATACTCCTGTATTATCAATCACCAATTCCGTAGAATGTAATACTGAAGAGATGTTAAAACAAATGAAAGGATTTGATTTTGGCTTAGGCATCGCTCTCTTTAAATATTATGGAACAAGTGAAAGCCAATGGAGTGCAATAAAAAAGTATGCGGAGGATGAATTAGGATTGAATAAAGATAATCCAATTTAAAAATAATAGAAAGGTTCAGATAAACAAGGAAGGTAAATAAAGTTTTATTGTTTAAAATTCGTATCAATATGATTAAATTTTTATAAAATCGATTAAATGAAATAAATTAAAATACGTTTTTATAAGGTAAATAAATTATGAGTTATGAAGAAGAAAGAGATGAAACCTTCATTGACAAATTAAATAAATCATTCCTTGATTTTGTTGGGAGTGTTTTTGGTGATTCTGGAAAAGATTTTGTAAAAGAAACACAAGAGAAAGTTGAAGACTTATCTAGTAAATCGATTAAGAAGTTTATGGAATTCACCGATTCAGTTTTAGAGTCCTTGAACTTGAAAGATAACGAACAAGTTATGAAAACGAAAGAAACTGTTGAGGATATGTTGAAACAAGCAGGTTTGTTAAAGGAGGAAGAAGAGGAGGAATTTTAACTTTATATATTTTAAATAATTTGAATACTAAATCATATTTTTCATAATATTTTTTCTTTCTTTAAAAGTGATTTAATCTCTTTTACTGAGGCATTAAACAATTCACTAATAACTGTTAAACTCATATCCATTGACATCCCCATTGCAATGTAATCTTTATAGAGTTGAATCCATGTAGTTCTATTCTCATGGTATTCTTTTGGATGCTTTTTTTGTAGATGTTTCCAATATGGTTTTTTTAACATTTTCCCACATATTGGGCATTCTCTGGTCTCTTCAGTGATATCTAATGGTTTTTCTTTTGTCTTTTTTTCTTGATTTTGTGGCATAAATATCACATTAGTTTCTAAAATTGAAATATCTTAAATTTATATGAATTTATTATTTTATAATAAGTTTTTATTTACCTTTACCTAAATTTTAAAGGAAATATAAATTTTATGAGATTTCTTATGCTATAAAAGATCTTTAAGATTGCTAGTTTTGCAGTATTTTTCCAAATTTCTCAACAAGCCAGTTATTTTTGATCTCAGAATAAATTCCGAAGCGCCTTTACCAATAAGGTTAAGAAAATCACTACTTAATTCAAGATTTTGAATGAATACTCCAACTTTTGCAATATTTGTAGAGATCTGTTTAATTCTTAAGCGCCCTTCTAATCTTTTTACATCTTTATTATTTCGAACGTTAAATTCAATTAATCGCCCTTTCTGTGCTATTTCTCCCTTATCTAATAAAATCATTTCTCCGGTCATCTCTATTGGAATATTTAAAAGTTTTAATTTAACTTCGTCAATAATCTCACTCCGAAATACATTGGGGGAAATGAACTCTACTTCAATTTTAGTAACAGGACTCACAATTTCCCAAAATTTTTCTTTATAAATTGCTGCTATAAGTGTATCTCCATTACAGTTATTTATTTCTACTACTTTTGTAATTATATTTGCAGTCAAAGATTGTTCTAACTCTTTTAATTTTTTTTTTTAAAATTTTAAAAAGTTTTAATTATTTATAGTTTTTCTCCTTCTTTTTTTTACATAAGTTGCAAACAAAGAATCGAAGTGTTTTTTAAATCTTTGACAATCTTCTTCTGAAATTAAAATAGGGTCTCCTATTTGGAGTGCGCCCCAATAAATTCTTGCTAATTTTTCAACCAATTCTGCTAATTTAATAACATGTCCCATAGATCTTGCACATACTAAAACTCCATGATTGGCTAATAATACGCCATTTTTTATACCCATAACTTCAAGTGCTTTTTCTCCAATTTCTTCAGTATGTGCCTTACCAAATTCCGCTATATCAACAGATCCACCTAAAAATACAACTTGTTCTTCCATAATTAATGGTATTTTTTTTCTTACTACGGAAAGCATCGTTGCAAAGGGTGAATGAGTGTGTATTACACAATTAGCTTTTGGACGCGCTATATATATTGCTACATGAAGACGATATTCTGTAGAGGGCAGTTTTCCTGAACTTAAAGGTGTGCCATCAAATTTCATCCGAACAATTTCATCTTTCACTAAGGATGTATACTGATTAAATGATGGTGTGATGAAGAGTTCATCCTTTTTTGGAATTCGAATACTTACATTACCTTCTCCTGCTTCCACTAAGCCTTTGGCAAAGATTGCTTTCGCTCCATTTACAACTTCTATTCTAAGTTGGTCTTCTTTATCATCTTCCATAATTTTCCATAAATATTTGAAAAATTATAAAAATTTCGATATTTAATTATAATTTATGACAAAACCAATGAAGAAATATATTGGAATAGATCTAGGTGCAAGTTCGGGAAGAGCAATAGTGGGGATTCTTGAAAGCAGACTCTTAAAATTGGATGAAGTATACCGTTTCTCCAATGGGGGTATTCAAATATTTGATTCATTATATTGGGATACTTTAAGACTCTTCGAAGAAATAAAAAATGGTTTGAAGATGTGTGTAGAAAAGTATGGACCCAATTTTGATGGAATTGGAATCGATAGTTGGGGAGTTGATTTTGTTCTTTTAGATGAAAATTATGAGCTTGTAGGGCTCAATCATCATTATCGAGATAAGCGAACTGATGGAATGGTTGATGAAATGTTTAACGTCGTTCGAAAAGAAGAAATCTTTAATCAAACTGGAATTCAATTCATGCCAATTAATAGCTCTACTCAATTATTTTCTATGGTAAAATCCAAATCCCCACAACTTACTGTTACAAAAAAATTCTTAATGATTGCAGATTATTTTAACTTCTTACTATCAGGAAAAATTAGTTCGGAATATACATTAGCAACAACATCGCAGTTATATAATCCAATTAAGAATGAATGGGCGTTTGATTTAATAAAAAAGTTAGGATTCAATCCTAAATGGTTTCCCGGTATTATAAACCCTGGAACTATTCTTGGAAAAATATATAACTCTATAACAAATAAAACTGGTTTAGATGAAAATACACCCGTTATTGCAACTCTCTGTCATGATACTGCTGCGGCAATTGCAGCAGTCCCACTTGAAGAAGATGTTAAGAATTGGGCTTATATCAGCTCGGGTACTTGGAGTTTGATGGGGTTAGAATTATCTCAACCTATAATAAATCAAAAAGCCCTTAAATATAATTTCACTAATGAAGGAGGGGTTTTTGGAACAATTCGCTTTCTTAAAAATATTATGGGATTATGGTTAATTCAAGAATGCAAACGAATATGGGAAGAACAAAATAGAACAAAAATTTCTTATGATGAAATTGAAAAATTAGCGCAAAGAGCAAAACCACATACTAGTTTTATTTTTCCAGATAATAAAATGTTTTTAAGCCCAAATAATATGATTAAAACAATCCAAAATTACTGTAAAGGAACAGATCAAGATGTTCCCACGGGGATAGGTTCTATTTCTAGAATAATTTTTGAGGGATTAGCTTTTAGATATCGTCAAATTCTCGACCAATTACAAGAATTTTCAGATAAAAAGATCGAAAAAATTTATATTATTGGTGGGGGTTCACAAAATGAACTTCTATGTCAATTTGCATCCAATGCTACTAATCTTCTTGTAGATGCTGGACCAAGTGAAGCTACAACTATTGGAAATATTTTAATGCAAGCTGTAGCAACAGGTCAAATAGAATCACTTCAGCAATTACGCTATATTGTTAGGAATTCATTCGAAATAAAATCATTTAACCCAAAAAATAATTCAAAATGGGAAAAAGCTTATAAATTGTATTTAAAATATCAATAAATACAAAAAGATAAGCCGATTAATTAACCTCAAATACATAAATATTAAAAAAGAAAATAATATATAATATTTGAATGGATAAGAAAAGAATCGTAAGATATAGAGAAAAATTAGAACAAATAGACGAATTCTTAAATTATCTTAAGGAATGGACTAGAGATATTAAAGAAAAAGATTTTATAAACAAATTGAATATAAGAAATCAATTGTCCATATATCATGCTTATCAAATTATAATAGAAGCAATTTCAGATTTAGCAGCAATGATCATAAAAGATTTAAATCTAATCCCCAAAGATGATTATACGAATATTAATCTTTTAGTTAAGAAACAAATTATTTCTAAAGAAATATCACTTGTTATAAAAGAAGCAACTGGCCTACGAAATAAAATTGTGCATAAATATAATCGCCTTGTTGATGAAATTGCATATAAGGGAATTTTGTCTCACATAAATGGTTTAGAGAAATATAAAGAGGTTGTTAAGAATTGGTATCAAAAGAACTTTTAAACCAAATAATTAATGATTTTTCATTTTCATTTACAAATAAAGAGATATTAGGGATATTATTATTCGGATCTTATATATATAATTGGGAGACAAATAGAAGTGATATCGATATTTGTATTGTTGCTCCAAATAAAGAAAATTACGAACTATTATCAGTATTCTTAAGAAATATAGACGTTGTTTCGAAAAAATATGACATTCGATTTTTCTCTGAATTACCATTATATATTAAAATTCAAGTTATCAAAGATGGAATTTTAATTTATTCACCAGACAAATTAGATTTATATGAATATTTTTATTTCTATCGTAAATTATGGGCAGATCAAAAACACCGACAAGAAATATCTAAAGAAGAATTATTATTGATGTAATTAACCGATAATTAACCCCATTTTCTTTTTAATTCTTTACCTGTAACTTTTCTTACAAGATCAACAGCTTTAACAACGTATTTATAGCAAGTCTTTCCCCAAATATCATTATCTAAATATTTTTGGAGTCCGGAAGGATCACTAAAATCTATTCCACAAAGATCTTCGCAAATTACAGAGCCAAACTCTTTCTCAAAGTAATGAACGAATTTAGCCGTTCTTAAATATATTCTTGGTTTAGCTCCAAATTTTAACTCTTGTTGCCCTCCCATTATTATTCCGATTGCAGCACAACCACCACAGATGGCTCCACAAGGCCCTTTCCACCCATGCATGCTCTTAAAACCCCCAAAACCTCCAGCAAGAGGAATTGCCAGATTATTAAAAAAAACACTTTCTAATCCTAATACATCCAAAATACTTATAAAAGTCCAAGCAGAACAGTTTTTATTTTGCTCCCCTTTTGGTAATAGTTTATTTAATTCTTCTATTTTTTCATCAAAACATTTATCTAAGTCAACTTGATCTGAATTTTTTGCAATCATAATAATTATTATTCAATTTAATTCTATAAAAAATTGAAGAAAAGTAGTAAAATTAAAAGTAAAGTTATTTCTATTTAGATTAAAATATTCTGTATAAATAAAAAATTTATAGATTTATTATGAAAGTTGCAAAATATTATAATAATGATGATGTTAGATTAGAAGAAATGCCTAAACCTCAGATCAATTATGGAGAACTATTAATAAAAGTAAAAAAATCTGGAATTTGCGGGAGTGATATTTTGGAATATTATCGTTTTACTAAAATGAAAAAATTAGGAGTAGATAGTCTCGTTCTAGGTCATGAGATGACGGGTGATATTGTTAAAATAGGTGAAGGTGTTTCGGATTATAAATTAGGGGATCGAGTTTTTGTGTCCCATCACGTACCGGATTTCGTTTGCCATTACTGTCAACTTGGGCATCATACCGCTTGTCATTTATTACATAATACTAATTATGATCCTGGGGGTTTTGCAGAATATATTAGAATTCCAAATATCAATTTAAAAAAAAAAGGGGTTTATGTTTTATCAGAGAATATGACGTATGATGAGGGAGTTTTTATTGAGCCATTAGGATGCGTATGTCGAGCTCAGCGTTTAGCAAATATTAAAAAAAGGCAAACGCTCTTAATTTTAGGTTGTGGAGTCTCTGGACTATTGCATCTTAAGTTAGCAAAGGCAAAAGGTGTTGAAAAAATAATTACAACTGATATTAGTGAATATCGATTAAAAAAGGCAAAAAAATTTGGAGCAGAAGTAGTTCTTCATGCAAGTAAAAATATACTCGCAGAGGTAAAAAAATTTAACGAAAACAGGCCTCCTGATTGTATAATTGTATGTACAGGTGCATTATCTGCTGCAAAACAGGCAATAGAATGTGCAGGTCCTGGAACGGTTATTATTTATTTTGCAGTCCCAAAACCCGGTATAAATATAGAAATCCCCATAAATGATTACTGGAGGAATGAGGTTGTTATCATGACTTCTTATGGCGCTGCTCCTGAAGATCTTGATGAAGCATTTGAATGGATTAAATCTAAAAAAATAAAGGTAGTAGATTTAATTTCCCACCGATTTCCACTAAGTAGAGCTGGAGATGCTTTTAAAGTAGTCTGTGAAGCGAATGAATCTTTAAAGGTCATTTTCGAACCGTAACAATGTCAATAATAATTAAACTTAAATATTTGTAAATTTTGTAACTTTTAATATGAATTGAATATTATTTTTATGATAAATCTAATTTTTTTTAAAAATTAACTAGTGAAATTAATGAATATTCTTCTTACAGGAGCTTTTGGAAATGTTGGATTAAGCACTTTAAAGGAATTAACTAAAAAAAATTATAACATTAGAATTTTTGATATTGAGAATTCTAAAAATAAAAAGATAGCAAAAGATTATGAAGGAAAGGTTGAAATAATTTGGGGGGATATACGGAATAGTGAGGATGTTAATAAAGCCGTCTCAGGAATAGATATCGTTTTACATGTTGCTGCCATAATTCCTCCGCTTGCTGATGCACAACCAAAATTCGCCGAAGAAGTTAATGTTGGAGGGACCTCAAATATTATTAAGGCAATGGAAATGCAACCCCAAAAACCTCGATTAGTTTATACATCTTCAATAGCAATTTATGGAGATCGCCGTAAATCTCCTTTAATTAGGACTAGCGACCCTCTTAATCCCACAATTGATGATGAATATGCCAAACAAAAACTAAAATGTGAAGATCTCATTAGATCTTCTAGTTTAAAATGGGTTATTTTACGCTTAACTTATATTGTCTCCCCTAATAAACTTCAAATGGACCCCATAATGTTTGATATGCCAATAGACACATGTATTGAGATTTGTGATACTAAAGATGTTGGACTTGCTCTTGCAAATACGGGGGAAAATAATGAAATTTGGGGTGAAACATTGAATATCGCCGGAGGACAAAAATGTCGGATCATCTATAGGGATTATCTTAATAGAATGTTTAAATTATTTGGTCTTGGAACCAATTTTTTACCTTCCGAGGCCTTTAGTGAAGATGATTTTCACTGTGGATTTATGGATACAGAAAAAAGTCAAAATTTACTTCAATATCAGAGATACACTCTTGATGATTATTTTAAAGAAGTCAAGAAAAAAGTTAAAGTCTCAAGATTTTTCAATAAAATTTTTCCCCTGATTATTCGGCCAATTGCTAAAAAACATATACTTAGACAATCATCTTATTATGAAAGTAAAAATGAATAATCCCGTAAAATATAAATAAATGTGGAAAAAAAAATTAAGAAAATTTTTTAATTTACCCATTTTGGTAAATTTCAAATGCATCATCTACACTAGCGTTATTATGAACAATTTCTCTTACTGCTTTAATCATTCCAACAGGTTTATCAGATTGAAAAATGTTCCTTCCCATGTCTACGCCAACTGCCCCTTTATCTATAGCATTTTTGGCCATTTGTAAAGCATCTCTCTCAGGAATTTTACGTCCGCCTGCAATAACAACTGGTGCCGGGCATATACTAGTAACTTCTTCAAAATCTTCGCAATAATAAGTCTTAACGAAAGTTGCACCCATTTCAGCTGCCATTCGAGATGCCATACCCAAATATCTTGCATCTCTTACCATTTCTCTACCAACGGCAGTAACTGCTAAAACTGGGATGCCATATGTTTGACCCCAATTTACTAACTTCGAAAGATTCATAATTGATTGTTTCTCATATTCACCACCGATAAAAATCGAGCACGTGATAGCAGATACATTCAATCTAATCGCATCATCTATTGTAACATTGATCTCTTCATTTGAGAGTTCTTTAAGCATACTCGCACCGGCTGAAACTCTCAGAACTATTGGTTTATCAACTTCTGCAGGAACACAATTTCGAAGCATTCCACGTGTTAACATTAAAGCATCAGCATATTCAAAAAGAACATTTAAATCTTCAAAGCGTTTCAAAGCACCCGGAACATTTCCAAAATAACCATGATCAACAGCTAACATTACACAATGTCCAGATTTTGGATTAATTATCCGTGATAAGCGATTTTTCATTCCCCAATCCATAGTAATTCACTTACTTTTATTATTTTTTTTTGTTTGATTATAATTTTTTAACGTTAATTTAAAATTCCTTATATCTAATACTTCTTAATAGATTAAATTTTTATTAACTTTTTTGATTTTTTTTAAAGACTTAAGGATACTAACTAATAAACTCATTATTAACTATATTTACTTTTATAACTAGATCTAAATTCGATTTAATTTATTACTTTGCAAGAAAAAAAGGTGGCTTCTCCTTATTAGGAGAAGCCGTTCTCCCCCCATTACCCTATGTGTTTTTTTTTTAAAAATTTTATTTCAAAGTGCTTTATAACTTTTTAATCCTATTTGCTTTATTTCTTAATCTTTGTAATCGAGCAAAATCAATCTCAGTAAAAATATCTTTTACTCTAAATTTTTCAAGATAAAAATTATCTTGTTGCATTTTGCTTAATTCTTTAAACGGAGTATTTATATGTAAATCTTTTTTTAAATATATCAAATTATTTGATAATACTTTCATTATTTTCACTTTTTGAGTTCTTTTTTTGTCTCGAACTTTTTTTTTTACCTAAAAAAAAAAATATTAAGTACTAAAATATTTTTTTTTACATATTTAAACCTTTTGTTATAAGACTTTTTTCAAAATCTAAAAATATAAATATAAAACACTTAGTATTGAATCTTTTTTTACAACAAAAGTATTAAATTAGGAATCAAGCTATAAATTTACTGGAAATTATAAAAAACCTATAGAAAATGAGAAAAATAAAAGAATTATTATTGTTAATGACAAATACAGTATTAAATTGATTATATTTTTTTTACTTCTTGTTTTTTGAAAGCGATAATAATATAATAATTTATTTAATATTGTAGCACATAATCCAAAAACAATCATATTAATAGCCAAGTTAATTTCAACTAATCCTGAAATATATGCTGTAGATGTAAATAATGAACTTGCACCACCAGATAATAATCCAATCATAATTGCAATTGGTAGATACAACTGATATGGAATATGAATATTTTTAAATATAATCGTTAAGAACACCGCAAATAAATAGGTTGAAGAAAAAATTAAAGCAGATTTTAAAGAAAGAGGATTCTTCACTTTTTGAAGAATATATTTTTTCTCTTTTTTCCTTAAAATTAAAATATTAATAATTATACCTAGTATGGTTGTTAATATTAATGGGTAAAATAGTCTAACGGTTAATTCAGATGAGATTAGAATTATTACTAAAAGGATTCTAATGATCATAGTTTGCAGTAATAATGAAACAGTTGCAGGATGAGCGTCAATTTCAGCTAATTCTTTAGTTGTAGCTTCACTATGAGCAAAGCCGCCTAATATCGATAATATATATAAACTCTTTTCCGACGAGGATTTAAGGAGAAAATATGAGAAATATTTAATCGCTAAAATGGTTAGAAAAACATATACTATAGCAACAAATTGAATATTATATATTATTAAATCTTGAGGGAAAAGAATAAGCGTTAATATCATAATTGCTAAAAATTCAACAGTTCCTGTCCATTCAATATCCTTTAACTTTTGTATTTTATAGAATTGCTTTTTAGTAGAAAGGATTATTAAAAATATAACTGAAATGGTTATAGCAAGAAAAGAATTATAATAACTCATGATTCCAATGACCATTGCCAAAAGCATAGATAATGTTGTTGTATATCCCGGGTCATCAGTTCTAAATAATCGATAAGAAGTACCAATTAATAAAAATACAATCATTCCTCCAAAAATAATAATAAGAATATATAAACCTAGATCTTGCAAAAATTTATCATATAGAATAATAATTGTAGTAGATATTATTGAAAAAAATATATGATCTCTAGCACCATATTGTGCAGATACTCTTGTTCGTTCAATTCCAATAATAAAACCACAGAATAAAGAAACAAATATTGGTATTAAAAATTCAATATAATTTTGATCCATCATTGGTTATAACAAAAAATATTGAGCGAATCAATTTATATTTATTTAGAAATCTAATTCTCTTTCTTTATTAGAATTATTGCATTTTCTGGACATTTTGAAACGCATAAACCACATCCAAAACATTTAATTTCTTCAAAAAAAAATCCATTTCCTTCAATTTTTCTAGCTCCAAAATAACACCATTGCTCACAATTTCCACAACTCTTACATTTTGATAAGTCTGTTTTTGCTATGAAATCAGATTTTATCATTTGAGGTGAACCACTTTTTATAAATTTACTCAATATTACGCAACAACAAGGGCAACAGTTGCACACAATGTAGTAAAAATTCGGATTTGGAAAATATATTAACTGATGAACTAAACCTCGTTGATCACAATCTTCTAATAATTCAAATATTTCTTGTTTTGAAACTCGTTTAAAATTCTCTGATTTGTAAGGTATTTCGTATAAAGATTGTCCAAAGCCTATATGTATGCAAGTTCTAATTGGATTATCACAATTTTTGTAGGTTAATCTGCAATAACAATACCCAATACCTACTACATTTGACCTGGATATTAGTTTGAAAATTTCTTGGGATGGAAGAAATTTTGTTTCTGGATGAAAATTTACATTTAAAGGAATAACATGTCCACCCCATCTTTTTTTAAGGATGTAAGTATCAACCACTTCAAGTATGTGCATCTTAGTAAATCTTTCCGTTAATCTAAATAACTCCAACATTGGTACTTCAATTATACCTAGCAAGAAAGAAAATATTCTACCAAGATGAGGAATTATTTTTAATAATTTATCAATTTTAGTCTGAAATAAATATTTTTTCCGTTTAATTGGTGGCATTATATTATAATTTGGAATAATTGAATAAATACAATAAATTTAATTAAATGGAAATTAACTTAGATTAACTTTGTAAAAAGCAGGAATATAAATTTTATTTTTTAAGATTTTGTTTAAATATCTCAACTGTTTTTGATATTTCATTAATCCGAAGTGAAAATTCCTTTGGATGCATGCTCTTTAATTTTTCAAAATCCGAAATAATCTGATTTAATTCATCAATCCATAAATTCATAAGTAATTCCTGTTCCTTACCTTTAACAGCCATGTCTATCTCGGCACTTATCATCGATTTTAACCTTTCCAATAGGTGTTTTTCATTTATTGCCAAGGAAATTTTCATTGTATCATATTCACTTTCAATTTCTTGTAATTTTGCTGTCATATTTTTTTTATCAATTAAATATTGCTCAGAAAATTCTTTAAATTTACTATTGATTACTTCTTCTTGAGTTTTTATTTGCTCTCGAATATAACTGATATCATTTTTTATAGTTTTTATCTCTCCATCAAAAAATTTTACCTAATTCTCAATATTAGTAAGTTGTTCATCTAATTCTTCAATCTCATCCATTGTAATTTCATTTGTGCTTTCTATCTGCTCCATTTTATCTTTTTTTTCTTTAGGAATCTTTATTCGCCTCCAGTTTCTTTAAATTCTTCCTTTACTTCTTTCACATTTTGTTCACTTTTTTCTAAACTTAATATGGAATCTAAGTTAAATTCAAAATCTTTTTTAATATCATTTAATTGTTTCATTGTTTTGTCAATTGTATCAATAAGTGAATCTATTGGAGTTGTTTTTAAATTTAAAATTACATCTTTTATTATGGTTAATTTATTATCAAATGAATCTATAATTTGATCTTTTATTTTATTAAATTCTTCAATTTTTTTCTTATATCTTACATAATCAATTAATTCAGTTCCAGAATCTAAATTAGGGACAGAAGATGAAATTTCTTTTTTAGTTAATTGAGGTACTGATTTACTTGAAATCATAATTGAGTCTACCTTATCTAAATTTACAAATAAATCTTTTAGCTGATCTTCAGTTTTGTTAATTAAGTTCAAGAATTCATTTGATATTCCATGAAATTTTTTAGATGTAAGTCCTTTCTCCCATTCCTTTAAAAAGCTAAATATGATTAAATTAAATGCTTCAGATAGATTTTCTTGAGTTTTAGCAGAAGCTAGAATTAATGGAATATTTTTTATGGTATAATAATTTGCAATATTCTCTAGTTCTCCTTAGTTGAAATTAAATCTAATTTATTTCCAATTACAAATGCAATACATACATCTGTATATTTTGATAAATTTGCTAAATAATCAATTTCTAATCCAGGTAATGTTTCTTTTGGTTGACTTAAATCAAACACTAAAAAAGCAGTATCCACATTAGTAAAAAATACTGGGTTCAAAGGATTAAAGGATTTTTGACCACCAATATCCCATATATTAACCTTAATTGCAATATTCTTTAACATAAATTCCTTCCTTGCAATACTGCTTCCAATTGTTGGAATATACATTCTTGGAATCTCTTGATCTAAAAATGATTTGACTATTGAAGTTTTTCCAACACTTCCAACACCTAAAATTACTAATCTTATGTTAATTTCATCAACTAGCATAAAATTCTCTCAAATTCTTACTCTATATTTGATTTTCAATTATAATTGTAATACTTAACAAAGGTATGAATGTTTTTCCTTATAAATTTGCCTTCATATTTTTTAATATAATCAGATGAATAAGTAATAATGGCTCATATTTTAAATTCAAGAAAATTTTATTAAAAGTAGTTTATGTTTATAATAAATTAAAGTAATGAATGGTTAATAATTTGAAAGAATTATATGAAGTTGGAATAATACTTCGTGGATTTACGCTTGTAAATTATATCATTAAAAACATCTCGGTAAAAACAAAAAAGGAAGTTCATAAGGACCTTAGATCATCATTTATTTCTGCTATAACACAATTTGTAGAAAAAGCATTTCAAGGCTCTGCTTTAGAATATCTTGAATCAGGCGATATTCTTTTTATTTTTATTACTGAAACAATTCAAGCGGGAGATTTCAATACTGTAGAAAACATACTTGCATATGCAATTTGTGATAAAAAGAAAAATATTGATAAACAAGTTGAAAAAGTCAAAGTTAAGTTGGATCTTATACTAAAACAATTTATACAGAGATATAATAATGAGAATTTTACTATTATTGATAAATTCCAAGATTTTAAACCTGAGATTGAAAAATTTTTTACTAAAAAATAACATGCGTTTTAAAAAAGTTATTAACAACTCAATTTACTAAGATCTTTTCATAATAATTGGGTAGAAGCACAGAATTATTAAATACATAATTTTACTGTATTCTAAATTTCTTTATAAGAATTATTTAATAAACAAGAATAATTTTTTTTTACAATTCCTTTTTCCTTTATTATAACAAAAAGTTTAAATATGTGACTCAATTATTAATTAGGTAAACAAATTTTAAAAAAAAAAAAATAAAAAGTAAAAAATTTTAAATAATCGGTAAAAAATTAAAATATCTTTCTGAAATTTTAAAAAATAAATAATTTCCATTCTAAAGGTTAATCAATAAATCCAGAGTGGCTCTATTGCCACTTTTCTCTATTGGGAGGTGTAGGGATGTATAAAAAAGAAAATATACTTGTATTGAAAATTATGGAATCCAATCATATCCCAATCATATCTAATCACTTCAAGCTCATTTTAAATTCACGCGATGTTGGGGGGCTCCAGGGGGAGGTACTCAACCAAAATATAAAGATTCTATCACCGGATAGATAATACTTATCCTATTCTAACAAAAAATCATCCCCCCTGAAGAATCTTTTTATTCAATTTAATAAAAGGCAGATAAATCATCTAACAAAAATCTTTTTATTATTCAATCAAATGATAAGATTCCTATTGTTAGATCATTCACATTTATGCCAGTATAACCAGTGATAATTTCATCCATTAACATTTTGAAAAAAGTATTTGAGTCATTATTTTTTAGGAATGCTAAAGGGTTTAAATTCATATCCTTAAATCTTTTTATCGTATAATTATCAACAATTGCTCCCATTGCCTCAGAGTTCCCCTCAATTCCATCAAGGTTTACTGCCAGGATTAAAAAATTGTAATTAATTTCTTTATTTTTAATTGAATTAAGAAAGCTTACTAGCATCTCTTGATTTCTACCACCAATACCATCCCCTTTTATCGTAACAGTTAATTCGCCCGTTCCAATTAAGGCAAATTTATCAGTTTTCACTTTTTTACCATTTTCTTCTATGAATTGTGAAATAAGTTTAAATAAATTTGCTCCATATTCTCTGGCTTCTCCTTTAATTTTTTCTTGAATATATTTAACCTCTATATTTTTTTGACATAAATAATTTTCTGCAGCTTTTGCAGCATCCTCTACACTTCCTATTATGAAATTATGAACTTTAAGAAAACATGGATCTTCTTTTTTAGGTGTCTCAGGAATCTCCTTCTTAATTCCTAATAATAAAAAATTTCTTACACCTTCTGGGATTTTATCAAATATTTGATATTTTTTTAAATACTTTATTGCATCCTCGTAAGTGGTTTGGTCTGGAACTGTAGGTCCTGAAGCAATTGTATCTAGACGATTTCCAATGACATCGGAAATTATCAATGAAATTATTGTTGGTTGTCCATTTTTATTTGCAGCTTTAACTAATCGACCGCCCTTAAAAGCAGACAGATGCTTTCTTATCGCATTAATTTCTTCAATACTGGCACCAGAAGCTAATAATAATGAATTCACATCTTTTAAATCTTCTAAAGTTAATCCTTTCATTGGTAAAGGTAATAATGCTGAACCCCCACCGGAAATTAGACAGAAAATTAAATCATTATTAGAAGTATTTTGGATTAAATCCATCATATTTTTAACTCCATTTATACCAGCATCATCAGGAATGGGATGAGATGCAAAATTTAATTTTATTCCACCAGAGAAATATTTGTCATCAATTATTAATCCTTTTGGGATATTAATGATTCCATTAAATGGAATTTTTCCATATGAAATCAAAATATTTTCCAACTCTGCTGCCATAGCACCAGATGCTTTTCCGCCACCAATTATGATACATCTCTTAAATTGTGTTAAATCTAAAGATAAATTATAGATTTTGAGTTGGTTTTTATCAATAATTACGGCTCTCTTAATCAAAATTTTTGGGTTTTCTGCATCTAAAGCTCTTTCTAAAGCGTCGATAAGCACTCTTCTTAATTCTAGATTTTTCTGTGGAATATTCTCGTTCAATAGTATGTCTCTATTTTTTATGAACATTTCTTTGGAAATCTCAATAATTTTTATATTAAAATTGCATAACTATTTTTATATAATATTTTGAATTTATTATATTAATTTAAATAAATAAAAAGAAGATGGTAAATTTTGGAAGAAGAAAAGCCAAAACCTAAAAGTAAATTTATTATTAAAATTCAAGAACTATTAGATAAATATTTTTATAGAATCTTTAATGAAAGCCATTTACTATATACAATAATTTTCTTCATTTCTGCAATTTTGATTGCTTTAATAAGCTTAATTCCCAATTGGGGGGATCTAATTTTATTTTTAGCAACAACAATTTCATTAGCTTTTATATTTTTAATGTTTTTTGGATTAATCCCTAAATTGAATGATTTTTTATTTTCTACAGAGAAAAGATTTGATAGGAATAAAATTTTTGGTTTCTTAATAGCATTTGGAATAAGTTTTGTTATAATCCTAGTATACTTCTTATTAGGCCATTCTACTCAATTACCCATTCAATTCTTGGGTTGGGATTTAATTCTACCAACTATTTTCATTATAATTTATTTTGGATGGAATCTTATTCAAATATTTTTTCTCAAAGTAGGATTTGAAGATTTATCTGTTAAGATAAATAATAAAGTTCTTACAAAATTTGAATTATCTGAAAGAAAAGAATATATCACAATAACCTTTTTAATTTTAGGACTCGCTGCGCCAATCTTAATGCAAATTGGTACTTTTTATGGATTTTGGTCATATTTTGCGCCAGTAAATCAAGGAGATCCTCTTGATAATTTATATTTATATATTGGTTGGAATGTTGTCGTCTTTATTATTATTGGTATAACATCATGGCGCTTAATTAATCTTTATTTAAGAAGTAAAAAGAATGAAACCCCCAATGTATTTTCTTCTATGTTTTACATTTTTATTTGGCTCATTATTTGGTATAGAGTATTCAGTTTCACAAATGCATTACGTGGTGCAACTCAACCGACAGGCACGGATGTTATTATGGCAATTCTTGATGTGTTATTAATGGTAGCTACAGCTATTTTGGTTCTAAAAGGATTGGGTGATAAAATATATACCTCTCGAATATTTAATGTTAATAATATGCCTTTTTTCCTTTTTGCTTTTACATTTTTATATATTGAAGGCCAGATTATAATGATTACAGGAGGAGGTTCATTACCAGGATTTTTTACAGATCGCAATCAAGTGAATTTGATTAGTAATTTTTTAATGTTAATTATTACCGTTTTCTTCTATATGTGGTATTCTGAATATGTCTCAGAAAGGAAAGGGTTAATAATGAGAAAACGTTATAACCAGGAAGAAGTAATTTCGATTATAAGTGATTTCAAAAAATATTTAGAGGATAATGAAGCACTTGATACAAATAAGATCGGAGATAAAGAATTTCAGGATTTTTTACAAATGAAAAAATTGGAAATTAAAGGACAAAAACCATTAGAAACTGAATCTAAGAAAGTTCAAGTTGAAGAAAAACCCTTTCAAGAAGAAAAAGTAGAGATAGAGAAAATCGATGAAGAAAAAGACTCTATAGAAGAAGAACAAGAAGAAGAAAATTTGAACGAAGAGGAAATGGAATAATTTAAGAAAAAATTAATTCTCTAATAACAAATTTTTTTTTTAGTTCTCTTTTTTAAATAACACAATTCGATTTGTATTGGTCCCTGATTCTTTATTTTTTATGCCCCAGATATTAGATGTTTTAGTAAAATCTTGTTCATTGATTACAATTCCTTTACAGATAAATCCTGCATTTAATCCTTCAGGAACAATATGATCTTCTAATTTTATTTTTCCTTTCTGTACTTCTCCCACTTCAAAAATTACCCATCCTTTTATTTTGGTGATTCTATATAATTCTTTAAAAACGCTACCCATCATCTTTGACCATTTATTTACATCAGATTCCATTGTAATTTTTTTAGATATTTCTTCCGCATCTATTGAATTGAACCAACATCTTAACCAATTATCCTTTGAATATTGCACTACTTTTAGAAAAGGGGGAGATGTAACCGTTAATTGAACCAAATTCTTTTTAATTTCTGGTGTATTTCTTGCATCTTTCGTTAAAAATATTGAAGTTTTAGAAATTTCTTTTAAATTTTCTTTTTGTTGCGTAGTTAGGTTTCGTAGTAAAGAAATTGATTTTTTTATAATTCTTTCTTTCACATTTCTGTACTCTGGTTTTTGACGACGCTTCTTATTTATTTTAATTTGTCTTTCTTGGGAAACCGCTTGATTTGGAGGTAATGTATATACAGAAAAAAATCCTTTAGAATGTCCAGTTAATCTATTAGAAGCAACCATCTGGATCCATCTATCAATATCATCTTCTAAGTTATCCTTTTTTCTTTCATAAAGATAATTTTTCAAAGAAAGTATTTCCATCTTTGTTTTTTCGTGATAAAACATGGATAAATCAATTTCATTTTCGAATTCCAAATTTAACGCAATATTGTCTAATCTATCTTTGATATTATCAATAGAGGGAATATTTAATCTCGGTCGTGCTAAAATTTCACTTAAAGGATTAATATCATTGGAAATTGTATTTCTCTTTAGTAAACCCGCTTCAATTATGGTTGTACCCCGCCCACTAAAGGGATCATAAATAATATGATTTGGTTTCGTTAATAGTTTTATAAAAAATCTTGGAAGTTGTGCTTTAAAACAAGCTCTATATGAAATTTCATGAATAGATGATGCTTGTCTCTGTTTTGAAGTCCAAAATTCATTAATATACTTTTTTATGGATTTATTTTTTATTTTGAAATCATCAACTTGAGTTTTCTGGGAATCATCAAGAAAACTATCTAAATTTTTTTTAAGAGAAAAATTTATCAAATAATTAGAAATATCGAATTCCATGTTTCAAATCTATTTATATTATTCTTTTTCTAAATATTTGAATTTATTTTCATAAACTCCTTATTAGGTTAATAAGTTCATTTAATTCATTTTGGTATAATTTTTACCTTGAAAGACTCTATTTTTCCTTTTTTTATTTTTATTTCTCTATATGCTCCACCTGCAGTAGGATGCTCGTAGGAACCTAACCCCAAAGCAGGCGTTTGAAATAAAAAAGGTTTCTTATCCCAAATATCTTTTTGATTTTTTAATAACTCTGAATAATCATCGAAAAATACTGCTGCAGGATTTTCAATTTTTATCAAATTGAATGGAACAGATTTGAATACTTTGCTTTTTTTAATCGGATTTTTTAATCTAAACTCTCTTAAGGTGTGCGTATGCCCACATAACGCTAATAAACAGAAATCTTTACAAAAATTTATCATTTCTTGCCAGTTATTAGTAATAGTTCCATACTTGAGATTTATTTTATCATCAATATTTCTTTTATCCTCTGGGATTCCCTTTTTAGCCAAATTTGATTCTTTTAATTCCTCAAAATTAAGAAAAGTATCTGCATTTATCTTTTTTTTCAGTTTTTGAATAAATTTTATCTTTTTTATGGGATTAATTATTGGTCCATGTGTAAAAAGAAATATATTTTCATTTCCTTTAAATTTATAATTTAAGAAATTCTCTAAAAGCTTTATTTGGGCATCTGTCATACCAGTTGATGATGGAAATCCCGTAATAAAATCTCGAAAATCTTTGCCAGAATCATACCCTGAGTTCATAAAAATAAAGTGGTTATTGCCTAAAGTTATGATATAATCTAAAGCCGGATTAATTTCTTGCCAATAATTAATCAAGCATTTTCTTAAGGGTGTTAGTGCTCGTATTGGATCTGCAACCCATTCATCGTATAACATTATTGCTTCTGATAATACTAACCCTAATTTTCTATACATAAACCCCCATCTTAAATCATAATGTCCTAAGCGGAAATCATGATTTCCAGGAATAGTGAAGATAGGACATAGTAATTCTTCACCGGTTATCATTCCAAGTTTATTATAATCTATTTTGTTTAAAATTATATCTCGGAATATCTTCCAGTTTGTGTTTGGAAAGTTGAAATTCATCATATCTTCTAATTTTTCAATTGCACTAATTAAACAGAAGTCTATAATATCTCCTGTAAAAACTAAAAAGTCAATTTGGTTTTTTTGAACTTTTTTATTTATGATTTTTATAAGTTTTCTAAGTTGATTATTTGGATTTATTAATCTATTTTCTATCGGTGTAATCTCTTTTTTCTTTAATCCATTAATTAAATCTCTAATTTTAGTCGAAACTCTTTTTGATATATCTGTTTTTAATTTTTCTAAAATTAGGTCATTTCTTTTGGCAAGATGAATATCTGTCGCTTGAACAAACGTAAAATTTTTCCAATCTTGTTTAATTAACACAAGTGAATGATAATTTATTCGGTTTAATTTATCTGAGATTTTATGAACGATATCGAACATTATAAAATTTTGATGTTTTAAGATAGTATTTACCTCAGAATTTTCAGCAAATGATACAGATACTTTAAAAAATTTATTCAAATTTCCAAATGTCTTAAATTTAATAAGATAATCCTGAGGATTCAAATAATATTGATCTTCAAGAAAAGCTACCCGATTTATTGGTAGGATATCGGTGTTTTCGATTTTATCAATTTTTAAATCTATTGGAATACCTCGAATAGCAATATTTTTTAGGGAATTATCTTTAGATTCTTTCTCAATTTTCAATCTTTTAAGAGGGATGATTTGTATTGCTTCTTCTAGAGATATTTTTAAGATAGCACTAGATTCAATTTTGCTTGATATTACTAGTAAATTGAAAGAATATTCAATATATTTTTTTTTATTACCATATTTTAAAAAACAAGGAATCCCTAGATTCGGACTAACAATTATTGGGAAATCTAAATCAATATTTCTAAAATCAATCAAATTTTTAGATTAAACGAAATTTTTGGAAATTTATCTTTTATAAATTAATTTAATAATATAAAATATTTTACTCTTTAATGAAATTTGGTGAATATCTTATGGAAAGTAGTCAATTTTTTTATATTTGAATTTTTTTTTGAGGATATAACGATATTTTCCATTAAAAAGTAAAAACCTATATTTAAACTTTAATTTCTCGAATCTTACTGGCAATTTCTTTTACTTCTTGAAAATCTTTTACTAATATCGCCTTAATTAAATCTATTTTTAATTTTTTGACCTTTTGTAAGACTAAAGTATATTTAAAATTAATATCTGCAGATATATCATCTATATGATGATAAAGTACTTTAGCTTGATCTTCTCATGAACAATAAGGATTATTATTTCATACCCTAATTTTGCAACTTTAGACATATCACAGTAGCTAAGTATAATTTGATTCTCCAGATTAATTTCCATTAACTCTTCATTTTGATTTTCCTGCCTATAAGCATGAGTCATATATATTTTGTTAATTAAATTTTGTGATAAATCAAGATTTTCAGGATGTTTAATCTCTAAAACCGCACCCACCTTCTTATCCCAACTAAATAATGCAATGCCTATAACCATTAATTAAACCAAATTTTTAAGTTAATTTTGTCAATAAATTGAATAAATACTTTATTTCTTAGTTATTTAATTTGATTATTACTAAATAGATTATGGAATTATGTAAAAGAAACGCTTTCTGTAACTAAGAAAAGAGAATTTTAAAATTTATAGATATGTATATAAAATTTCAAAATCACTAAAATCAAATGGTTTCAAAATATATCCATCTGCACCAGCATGTTTAATTTTTTTCTCAACTTCTGAACTTGGAATTGCCGTTAAGAAAAAAACTGGAATGTCTTTAAGATTCTCGTCAGATTTTATTATTTCACAAACATCATATCCATTTATATCTGGCAATATTATATCTAATAATATTAATTTTGGAGGATTTACTTTTAATTCTTCTATTCCCTTAGAACCACTAATTACCCCTCTACTAGAATAACCTTTACTTTCAAAAAAGGTGGTTAATAATTTTATAGTCGATGGGTCATCTTCAATTAATAAAAGGTCATATTGTGTCTTTCCATTTTCTCCTTTTTCCAAGACTTCCTTTATTTTATTTTCAAGAAATATACTTTTATTAAAAATCTCCTTAATTTTTGATAATACATCTTCTTTTATATCATCCTTATAATTTTCAAGCAGTAACTGTGAAAATCCTTTTATGGTAGTTAAAGCCTCTTTTAAATCATGAGAAATATCAGTAATTGATTTTAAAGGTCCTGATTTTTTAAGTTTTTCATCAACACCTCCTCTTAATTTCTCATTAATAAAAAAATCCACCGCATCTCTTATCAATTTTGAAATTGAAGAATATTTGCTACTTTCAATAAAATTTTGCCATTTTTCTTTAGTTTCTTCCGATATATAGAGTGATATTCTCTCCTTATCTCTATCATAAATCTTTTCTCCTCTTTTCCACTTTTTAAATCCTTCAGTTATGATACCACGCCAAACAGCATATTTTCCTGTCTCTTTTTCATATTGTTCCATTTCACTATTTTTTTTTTCATTATTCAAAATTGAAATCACCAATAAAAAAGGAAAGATTCACTAAACTTATTACGTTTCTAGATTATTATTATCACGAAGTATAATATAAGTTTTTTCAATTATTAGCACAAAATTTAATTTTATTTTTCCAATTTTAATTTTATGATGCTTATATTAATAAACGCAATTAATTACACTCCTCCTGGAGGAGAAATTAAAATCTTTTCTGAAGTAAAATCTAACTTTTTTATAATCTCAATAGAAGATAATGGAATTGGGTTCTCCGCTGAGGAAAAGAATCGATTATTTAAACAATTTGGAAAAATTGAAAGATATGGTCAAGGTTGGGATGTTTGAATTGAGGGTACAGGGCTTGGTCTATATATTGCGAAAAAGATTATTGAATTACACGGGGGAAATATCTGGATGGAATCAGAAGGAAGAAATAGAGGAAGTAAATTTTATTTTTCTCTTCCCATTTTAAAAGATTAAAAATTAATGTAAGTATTCCAATATTATATTAAAATCCGAAAAATCAAAAGGTTTTGAGATATAACCATCTGCTTTTGCTTTTTTAATAAGGGGCTCAACTTTTAAACTTGATACAGCAGTTAATAGAAAGATGGGGATATTTTGATATTCTTCATTAGATTTTATTATTTTGCAAACTTCAAATCCATTAATATCAGGTAAAATAATATCCAATAAAATTATTTTAGGAATATTTCTCTTTAATTCATCCAATCCTTTAGAACCACTAATGACACCTTTACAACTATAACCCTTCCTTTCAAAAAATGATGTTAATAACTTTATTGTTGATATATCATCTTCAATTAGTAAAATGTCATATTGTGATTTACCAATAAAAGAGTATCCTAACGATTCATTAATCTTGTTTTCAAGGAAGATGCTTTTATTAAAAATTTCTTTTATTTTTAAAATGATTTCCTCATTGAGTTCTTCCTTATAATTTTCAATTAATAATTGAGAGAATCCTTTTATTGAAGTTAATGCTTCCTTTAAAACATAAGAGATATCTGAAAGATATCTAAGTTGTTCATCTTTAGTATAATTCTCTTGGGCTATTACTTTTATTTTTTTTTCAATGAAATTATTTACTGCATCCCTTATTAGTTTAGAAATTGAAGTATATTTTGAATTTCTTACAAAATTCTGCCATTCTTCTTTAGTTTCTTTAGATATATAAAGAGCTATTCTCTCCTTAAACCTATCATAAATTTTTTCTCCTCGTTGCCATTTTTTAAATCCTTCAGTTATTACTCCACGCCAAATTGCGTATTTGCCGGTCATTTTTTCATATTTTTCCATTTCTTCAGTTTTTTTCTCATTCATTCTTTCTCAAAAATTTTAAGTATGAGGATTTCAATATTGTATCAGAATCAAAGAAATCAATTTAATAATTGAAATCATTTTTTTACAAGAAACCAAATTCCATACTGCCCTACTAATTCAATGCATTAATAAACACGCATTATTCAATTTTATTTTGTCTTTTTATATATAGGGTTTTACACACAAAAAACTGCATATTTGTAATTATTATATAATTCTTTTAATTTTTAAATATTTGTTATAATAGAGTAAAAATTTAAAATGAAGAATTTAATAAACACATTACTACAACAAATATTTAATTACATTGTTTATTACTAATATTTTGTATCAATTTATTATCAAAGAGTGTTGTTATAGTAATATGCAAACATTTGATGATGAAAAGATGCGTATTTCATCATTACAATAATATAGAGTTAAGGTTTTATGGAAAAACGAGTATATCTTGTGGAAGATATTGAAAAAAACATGAAATTATTTAAAGCAGTCCTAAATACAATGCCTGATATTGAAGTTATAGCAGAAACCCATGGTGGTCGAGCTTTTGAATTTTTAAAGGCAGATTGTCCAGATCTAATAATCTTAGACATTCAACTACCAGAAATGAGTGGAATCGATATTTGTAAAGAACTCCGTAAAATGGATAAATTTAAAGAGATTCCAATTATTGCCGCCTCTTCTTCTCCAGTTGAAGGTAATAGGGAATCCATATTTGCTAGGGCTGGTTTTAATAAATCGCTCTCAAAACCATTAAACCTCAAGGAATTCAAAGAAGTTAT
>JAHLWH010000213.1 GCA_019058015.1 Promethearchaeota archaeon
TATTAATTGGGTTCATTAACACAAGAAATTTTATGGTATTAAACTCTTTGTTTAAGCTCTCAATATTTCTACGCAATTCGCGAATAACCGCTCTCCAAGCTTTATAAACTTTCGGTTCGATATACCTTACGCTTTTTTGACTCCAATTGAATTTAGAAAAGATATTGTTGCATGTTATTATAAAAAATTCAGACCCTTTCCAGTTTTTAAATGGAATACTACTGATAAATCTCTCGAAATTAGCTTTAATCTTTCGAAAATTTTTACACGAGAAAATAGAACGTAGTTTCATATAAACCTGCCAAGCTGTTTTAGTATCGTTTAATTTAAATTCGGGTTGTCTTATTTGTCCGTTCTTTTTTTCGATTTTAATTGTTCTTACCCGTATTAAATTCCATTCCTTTATATGTGCAAGAAGCGTATCCTTTTTTATCCTTACTAGTTCCTTTAAAATCCCTCTATTTAATAATTGGGGCGCGTGAAAAGCGCATTTTAAAATTTGAGTCTCATTAAAATGTTGTTTTACTCCTGATTCAAGCCGTTTAGAAAAATCAATTGTAATATAATTAATTGGAAGGGGTACCCAATCCTTTAATGCTTGTAAAAAATAAGATGTCTCCTCTTCGTCCTCAACTCTTACTATTGCTCCAGCAAGCGATTTCTTTTGAATAGGGTCGTAGGCAAGAAGTAAGCCTCTTTTGATTATTCCACTTTTCGGTCGTTTTTTTTTGTTTTCATAGATTTAAATGTTCCATCTAAAGTTATAAACCCAGAAAAGCCCGTTGGAGTTTTCTCTTTAGAAAATTCTGAACTTAGTTTGCCCTTCTTTCCATATTTATTAACCCACTTTTCTGTGGTTGCAAGCGACACCTTTACGTAATGGAGTTCGTTTAAATCTCGAGTAACACGCCTTATGGAATCACCTCTTTCTAACACACGAGAAACTGCGTATTTTATAACTCCCGGCATATATCTCGCACCAATTGGGATTAGAGGATGTTCAATGCTAAAAACCGAATCACAAGTCTTACATTTAAAATATATTCTTTCATACCTAATTCTGCGACAAATCAGCGGGGTGCCAAGATCCTGAATCGTTCTAATTTTGTAAGTATGACGCCTGATCTCTTCACCTTCACAAATAGGACACTTTTCAGGAAAAAAATCTCCATCTGTATGCTCCCGAATTTCTAATTCTATCCCATCTTGAGAAATTTTCTCCATAAAATATGTTTATTTTTTGAAGATTTAAACTTTTAGGTTATAGAAATTGTATTAATTTGAAGAAAGATGAAATCTATTAAGAGAAAATGATAGAGCACACTAAAAAACGAGGAAAATTAAAGAAGGTTATAAATAAACGAAGTAAATCACGAAATTTGTCGTAGGGTGATGAATTTAAATAAGTTATTTACTAATTAAAAACTATCATACTCTATTTTTAAAGGTCTTAAAAATTTTTTATGATTTTACTTAAATATTAAAAATCGGAAACCAATCTTTTTTGGAAATAACAATAATGGAAAAATGCTAATATTTATGTAATGCAAATATTATAAATAGTTAATTGATCTTTTTTGAAAGTAAGAGTTATTATTTATCTCCATTTAAAAAAGCATTATATAATTAGAATCTTGAAAATAAAATTTCAATAAAAATTCTGAAATGATAAAGAATGCTTAGATTAATATTTAAATTAATTCCCGAGGACGGAGTCGTAGATAGATATTACTCGCCGTATCCGTATATTTTCCGGGGAATTTTTATGGATTGGTTAAACAAAATTGAGCCTCGGTTTGTTCACGAATTACATGAGTATGGAAAGATAAGACCTTATTCAATTGATAGGATTATTAACTTAAATGGGATAAAGTTTATTTTAACGATTTTTCATGAAGGCATTTCTGAGTTTGTAATGGAAGCTGTATTGAAGGGAGACAGGGAGGAATTTAATATAGGGGGGAAAATATTTATTTTAGCCCCGTTAAATTTTGAGAGAGTATCGTTAAAACAAATAATTGATAACGCAAGACCTATTAAAAAATTTAATATTCGATTTGTCACGCCTGTTTATTTCAATACAAGTAAGGGTGATTATCCCGTTAGGTTTCCGCTGCCTGTTTTATTATTTGGAAACTTGGCGAATATCTGGAATTATATTACTTCTAATGAAGGCACAATTGATCGCGACTCATTTTTAGCATGGGTTGAGAAAAATCTTTATTGTAGCAGTTATAAGATGGAGACAAAGGGAAGTGAAATCGGTAAATCAAAACTGATAGCAGGTGGTTTGGGAAAAGTTTCATATACGGTAAAAGAGTACGATTCTAATTTTTGTCAGTGGTTGGATATTTTATGCCGGTTAGGAGAATATACTAACACTGGAGGAAATCGAACGGCGGGTATGGGTGTGATGAAATACCAACCGAAAGAATATTTCTAAAAAGAATTAATTACTTTCTAACATCTTTTTTTTGAGCTTTTAAATCTAATCGATTTAAAAGTTTTAATAAATCCAATCCTTTCCCACCTTGATTTAATTGGATGCTATTTTAGAAAAAGAGAATAGGTACTTTGAAGAGATTTTTGAGAATTTCAATCTTCTTTTTATAACTATTTTTATTACTATGTAAGAGCTACCACGAATATTGGCAGAGAATGATAAGACTTTCAATCTTCTTTTTGAAGCTAATTTTGTTGCTACATGCTCGACTGGGGGAAATTCACTATAGTCGAAAAAGTCTTTCAATCTTCTTTATGAAGCTAATTTTGTTGCTACGAAATTAAGGAAATCAGAGTTGGCGACACCATTTATTCTCTTTCAATCTTCTTTATGAAGCTAATTTTGTTGCTACAA
>JAHLWH010000214.1 GCA_019058015.1 Promethearchaeota archaeon
AGAAGAATAAAGTTTTTTTATGAAGTAGAATTACTTTAAAATTATGAAAACACTAATTGCATATTTCACAATGGGAGGAAGAACAAAGAAAACTGCAGAGGCTATCGCAAGTGCTCTAACTAATTATAATGTGAGCTACTTTCCAGTGCAATTAACAGGGAAATTTATCGAAAAGTTAAAAATATTAGACAAGTTCGAGAAAAATGATTTTTCTGCGATAGAACCTGAATTGAATACCCTCGATGTTGCAAGTTATGATCTAATTATTTTTGGTATGCCCACTTATGGATCAAAACCCCCAAAAGTTTTTGATGAAATCGTAGCTAGAATGGGAAATCTTAGTGGAAAAAGAGCAGTTGTATTCACGACAGCTCGTTTTACTGGTGGAAAAGCACGTGATTATATGAAAGCAAAAGTTGAGGAAGCAGGTGTCCAAGTAATCGATAAAACTAAATTCAGAAGAGTATTTTGGCTCGGAGTAAAAAATGCTATTAAATTTGGCAAACAAATCAATGAAAGACAGGAGTAAGAATATGCAAATTAAAGAATAAATTAATTAATAGACTTTTAGAAAAATCAAAGATCAAATGGAGTCCCAAGTGTAATAGCTAATATCTCTGCTGCTAAATCTTCAGCGAAGTTCCCTGTTTTTACATACAAGATTTTTTTAAAGCTCTTAAGTATTTATTTTGTATATAAATGATATCAAATCAGATCATTAAATATATATGCTAGCAATACTATTAGCATAATAATGAAAAAATTGGTATATGATGCTTGCTCATTGATATATTTAACAAAGATCCAATTAAAAGAAAAATTGCCTTTACTTGGAACGGTTATTGTAAGCCCATCGGTTAAAAATGAATTAATTACCGATATCAATAGTTTTTCTGATGCCAAAACATTAAAATCCAATTTTGACAATAAGATAATAAATGAGAGTAAATTGAAATTGAAAGATATTTTTTCTTCCGAATATTTAGGGCGTGGAGAAAAGGAAACTATTGAAATTTGTATTAAAAGCGAGGGAATTCCAGTGACAGATGATCACCAAGTAATAAACAATGCTTTAAATTTCGGGTTAAAGCCAAAAACTTCGGAGATTATTTTGTTAGACTTTTTACGTAATAATATTATTAATTATCAGGAGTTTAAAGCATTCTTTAAAGAATTAGCGTTAATTAAATCCTTAAAATCAGATATAATTTTATTTTTTAAAAATAAAGCAAAACAAATAGTAAATGAAAAAAAGAAATTGCAAGGAGAGAATTGATATGACAAAACAAATGAATTTAAGGCTAGATGAAGATCTAATAAAGGAATTTGAAGATCTTGCTAAGCATGAAAATCTTGATCGTTCATCTTTGGTTAAAAAAATATTAATTAAAGGGTTACAGCAAGAACGGCTTAATTTAGCTGTACAAAAATATGTATTAAAGGAAATCTCTATAGAGAAAGCAGCGGAAATTGCAAAATTATCCCTTCATGAGTTCATTTCTAAATTATCTCAATTAGGGATACCATCTAATTTATCATTGGAAGATTTTAGAAAAATTATATAACTTAGATGTTTAAATAGTAATTAATCTATTAGCAAGGTATTAAATGAATAATTATAAAAAAATAAATTAAAAAATCATTTATATAATCTATTCTTTACCTAATTCTTTTCGTGCATTAATATACATCTTGTCAGCTAAATAGCGAACGTATCTAGGAATAAGTCTATACATTCTCCAGATAAATTTTGCTTCACCAGGAAAAATTTGATATTTTTTTTTCAAAATTCCTTCAATAAATATTTCTGCTACTACTTCAGGCTGTAATAATTTGCCTCTCTCCTCAATAATGAAACATTCTTTTGGTTTAGTTTCATTTTCTTTTTTAAAACCAGGAGTATCCATAGCAGGAGGGTAAAGAATAGTGCAATTTATGTTATAAGGTTTTAATTCTTGACGTAATACTTCAGATAATCCTACAATTGCGAATTTAGAAGGTACATAAGTTGCAAAACCCATTGTTCCAATATATCCTGACATAGAAGAGACATTTGCGATATAACCTTTCTTAGCTTTCATAAAATATGGTAATAATATTAGTATTGGGATTAATTGACCGTAATAATTAACATTCATATTTCTTATAAAATCTTCAAGTATAAGGTTTTCAACATATTGTGCATATGCATAGCCAACACTATTGATTAAATAATCTGGAGTCCCATGTTTTTCTATAAATTCCGTTAAAAGAGGTTTTAGTTGTTCCATTTTAGTTGTATCACAAGAAATCATCTCAACAAATTGGTCATCTTTGACTTTTAAACTTTCTATTTCATTAACAGCCTTTTTTAAATTTTCTACATTTCTCGCAATGATACAAACACTTCCCCCTAATTGAACAACATATTTAGCAGTGTCTTTTCCTAGACCGGTAGAACCTCCAGTTACAATAACAATCTTTCCCTCAAACGGCTGTTTTTTAATCAATTTTTCTTTTAACATAAAATCATCACTTAAACAGAATTATTTTCTCAGTTATAAGATAATTAAATTTAGTTGTTTATAATATTAAATCTATTTTTTAAGCTTCTTTATAAGAATTATGTTTATGATAGCAACTAAATTAAAAATAAAAACCAAATAGTAGATTATTGGAATTCCTAAAAGTGCATAGAAAGGTCCAACTAAACTATACCCCAAAAATCTAAACATATTTGTAATACCAGAATTAATTCCTCTTTTATCAGGGTCTATTTCAATCGTAATTTTGAAAAGGGCTGGCCAAATAAAGGTAGAACCTATATATATTAAAGTTGAAATTAACAAGAAATAAAAAACCGAATTCCCTACTGAAAAAATTATTATTAACAACATAATTGCAAACCCAATAACCATCATATTAAATTCTTTAATTCTTTTTAGAAATACACCTGTTATTGGTCCCATGATTATAGATATTATGCCAGTGAATGTTAAAATAAGATTTACTAAAGAAATAATTTCTAATTCTTCCATACTTTCAAGGGAAATTCTTAGCTGTTCATTTATTGTATTGGTGATTGTAATTGTAGTAAAGAAAGTAAATAACCCGCATAAACCAATTAAAATAATTTTTAAGTTCAGACTTGTTTTTAATTGACTTAGAGTCGTAAAAAAAATATTTTTATAACTATGGTTTTTGTTTGGATCTTCAAGATTATGTTCTAATGGTTTCTGACCCACTAGTTGAGATTTTTTTGTGGCAATAATAAAAAATATTAAAAATAAAATAACAATTAGCGGAAAAATAATAAAAATTAATGTCCAACTAAACGATGCAAAAAATCGTGATAGATTCGAACCTAAAATAATTCCTATACCTGGTACAGAAGTGTAAATCCCCATTATTAACCCCCTTTTTGATTTTGGAGATAATATTCCTAAAATAGCTAGAACAGTTGGATTTATAAAGGAATAGCCTAATCCCTGTATCAGGAACCCTAAAAGATATAGAATGAAATTTTTCATAATGATAGAAGTCAATATTGTGAATTGACCTATAATAAAAATTGTGAATCCTGCAATCACAACCAATTTTTTACTTACGATATCAGAAAAACTTCCAGTAAATAATTGAAAAATTGCAAAAGGAAACATATAAAAGAAAATAGCAACTGATACTTGAGCTAAACTATTTAGCCCAAAATTAACTCTCAGTTGTTCAAATATAGGAATAGAAATACTAGTGGAAAATGGACCCATAACTACGGAAAAAAATATTAGATAATACCGCATCAAAAATTTATTTTCTGACATAAGATATCAAATTTACAGCTATTTGAATTTGTATGGTTTCTTAATTGCAATTTTCAAATTTAAAAATTTATTGAATTTTTTAGAAGAAATTCTTAAATTCCATATTTCAATATTTTATTTAATGTCTAAAATTAGAACTATTGAAGATATTAGAAAGAAAATCAATGACAACACTGCGATCGTCATGACAGTGCAAGAATTCATAGATAAAATAGCAGATGGAGAAAAAATAGAATTCGAAGATGTTGATGTAATTACAACAGCAACAAAAGGATTGATGAGCGGAATTGCTGGGATATTTTCTTTCCGATTAGCTGAACCAAAAAAATTTAGAAAATTTAAAGAAATAACCTTAAATGGAATTCCTGGTTATGTTGGTCCATGTCCTAATGAATTTTTAGGTGTAATTGATGTAATTCTATATAGCACAGCACATAGCAAGACGAAAACCAATTATACAGGTGGCTTCTTATTTAGAGATCTCGTTGAAAACAAACCAATTGAAATGAAAGCAGAAACTGAAGAAGGAGTCGTAATAGAAAAAATGTTGAGCTTAAAAGATATGCAATTTGCAAGACTAATGGGAACTCGTCAAGCAATAAAAAATTATAGTGCAATGATGAATCCTACAAAAAATTATGTAGAAACTATTTTTTCCGCTCTTAAATTTGAACCAAATAATTCTCAACTAACATTTTCTGGATGTGGAGCGTTAAATCCACTTCAAAATGACCCTAATTTTGAGGTTATTGGGGTGGGTACCCCTGTTTTAGTTAATGGAAGTATAGGACATGTTATGGGACCAGGAACTAGAAATTATATTTTAAAACCAAATTTAATGACTATCGCAGATTTTGAAGGAATGAAACCCGAATATATGGGTGCATTTATGACATCATATGGGCCAGAACCAATATGTTCTATTGCAGTAGCATTTCCTATTTTAAATGAGAATATTCTAAATAATATGGTTAAATCAGATAAAGATGTTCCTCTTCAAATTTTAAACTTAGTTGGAAGAGAAAAAATGGGTGAAATTACTTATGGGGATGTCTGGGATAATAATTACCTAATAACATTTGATCCTAAAAAATGTATAAAATGTGAAACTTGTCCAGTTGAAACTGATTGCCCAACCCATGCTTTTACTATGGAAAAGGGTATTGATAAAACAAGATGTTATAATTGTGGAACTTGTATTCAAATGTGTCCTGAAAACGCTTTTATTGGTGATTTAAAAAGCATTAAATTTGAAGGTAAGGAAGTTCCAGTCGTGTTGCGTCAATCAGATAGATTCGGAGCAATAAAGTTAGCGGAAGAATTAAAATCACTAATTTTAAAAGGAGAATTTCCTTTAAAGGAGTCTATTGCAAAAATAAAATTTTATAAATATAAGATATAAAAATTTAAGTTTGAAAAATATGTCTGAAATAAAAATTCCTAAATTTGACCAAGTAGGTATTGTTGTAAAAGATATCGAAAAGGCTGCGGAAATCTTCGGAAGCCTTCTTAACTTTAAAGGGAAACTAAATATCGTTGAACAAAGCAGCGATGTAAATTATAAAGGTCAGGAAGGAACTGTGAAAATGAAAAAAATTATGCAGCATTGGGGGGATAAACAGTTAGAAATTGTGGAAGTCGTAGAAGCCACAGGACCTAATGTTTATTCCGACGCAATCGAAGCAGGACGATTTGGATTACATCACTTAGGAACATATACCAAAAACGCAGACGAAATGTTAAAATTTTTCAAAGAAAAGTATAATATCGATGTTATCCAAAGCGGAAAAGCCGGGAAAATTAATTTTTATTACCTCGATACCGAAAAAATATTAGGATTTATTCTAGAACTTATTAATATTTAATATTATTAATCAAATCAATGTGAAAAATATGAGTAAAGAAAAAAAAGAAGAAAGTTATAATGGTGGGGATTTATTAGTCCAATGCTTACTTAATGAAGGCGTGGAGTATATATTTGCCATTGTAGGAGGACAATTATTAGCGATTTATGATGCGATAAATCGATGGGGTAAGGATAAAGGCATCGATACCATAATGACAAGACACGAGCAAGCAGCAGGACACATGGCTGATGGCTACGCAAGAGTAACCGGAAAAATCGGTGTATGTATGGGTACAGTAGGACCCGGAGTGACACATTTAATACCTGCTGTCGCCGCCGCATATATGGATTCGATACCTCTCCTCGTTATAGGTGCCCAAATCTTAAGGGTAGAAGACCGGAAAGGTGTTTATCAAGGCGATGTTCAACAAATAGAAATGTTGAGACCAATTACTAAGTTTCAAATTAGAGTAGAGAAACCTAATGAAATCCCTGGTGCAGTTCGGGCTTGCTTTGTTGAAGCTTTATCTGGAAGACAGCGCCCAGTTTTTCTAGAGATAAGAGAATCTGCTCTAACGGGCAGAGTAAGTAAAGAAATAATGGAACATCTATGGAGCCCAGAATTGTACAGACCTCAAACAAAGCCTTTTGGGGATCCAAAACAAATTGAGAAAGCCTTAGAACTCCTTAAAAATGCGAAGAAACCATTTTTAATTGCAGGGGGCGGCATAATGAGGTCAGGAGCTTGGGAGGAGTTGAGGAAATTTTCAATTAAATACAAAATCCCGATTGGAACAACAC